>CAZDDZ010000002.1:0-120570 GCA_964504285.1 uncultured Pseudoflavonifractor sp. | reverse complement strand
GTCCTATGACAGCCGCCGGGAAAAGGAAATGCCCCTCGGGCCTCACGGCTCGGGGGAGCATTCCTTTTTTGGTAGCTTAATCATAACATGGCATCCAGCGCAAATCCAAGCCACCTATCTGCAAAAATATCGCGCAATATGTGCGAAGACAACTGCGCAAAACCGCGCAAGTAACTGAACTAGCGATTAGATAGGGCGTACATGGCTGCGAGCTCTCGCACAGCTTCCTTTCGGATTAACTGTGCTGTCCGCACGGAAATCTCCTGCATTTGTGCCACCCTCTCCCAAGGATTTCCCTCAAAGTAATAAAGCCGAATGACTGCCGCCTGCCGCTCTGTCAGCAGGGAGACGTGGTGCTCCAGCCGATTCATTTCCCGCTCCAGCGGAATGAGCTGGCGCGTAATCTCGTCCATGGCCTCGCTGCTGAGCTGTGCGGCCTCGGTCTGGTAGTTCATGGCGATGTAGAGCGTCTTATTGGAGATATGCCCGGAGCCGTGTCCTTCCTCACCTCCACGGGCAAAGGACAGCGCCTCGATCATCTCATCGGGCGACACGATGGCCGGGTGCTCCAGCTCATAGCGTAGTACGGAAATTTTGCACTTAATTTCTGAATATTCCTCTAAAAGCCTAACAACAAGGTTTTTCATGTGTATTATAATCTCCTTTTATTTCATTGGTGTTTGACGCAAAACAACCAATAAAACGGAGGTCCTCTACACCTAATTCTATTCGTGTGCTTTCGAAAGAACAGCACACGGGCACATATCCAACGGCAATCTGGATATGTGCCCGTGCATGGTTGGGTACTATTGTTATATGCTAATACCTTTTGCCTGAGACAGGTAAATTTTTTATCGCATTTGCTACGAGTTAAACTGTGCTGACAATGTGTCCTGCAAAAACAGCTTTTGTTTTATTACTCACAGCTGCTCAATGAGAGCAGTCCCATTACAAAATATTGCATACCTACTCCTCCCAGTCACTTTTTTACAAAAACATTATGGGGGGCTATTATGTGCATTCACAATCCATTTGTGAAATAACTATATAGTATTGAACTGACTACAGAGTACCATGGCCGCACACTCTTATTAGAAGATGGACCCAATGGCGACTTATTGGCACCCCATAGAGCGCAACTACCAACCACTTTGTGGGGTATTGCACTTCGTCAAGTGAGGGTATTCTTCCGTGCGGCAATGGCCGCCTGCTCCTCGGGCAGATGCTTCTCTGCGGTGAAGAAAAAGATCAGCACCGCGCAGAGGACATAGGCTGCCGTCTCCACCCAGATGTAGCTTGCAGCAATGGTTCCCCGAACGGCGGCGGACTGAGCCGCTGCGCCCAGCGCCACGGCAGCGTCCTGCCGGTAGCCACTGCTCTTCAGGAGCGCGCTGAACACGGCGTTGCACACAGGGGTGGCAGCCACCATAATGCAGCTGTATATGGACATGGTCAGTCCGTCTGTTCGAATCCCATGCCGAAACTCGATGTGGTCAATCACGTCGGCCAGCATGGCCAGAATTAGGTAGCATGCCGGGGCAGAGCCCAGGCACTTGAGCGCCACTCCAACCGCCACAGGAAGAATCCTGCCGTCTCCCAGCCCCGCGATTACCCCGCCCGCCACGCCCACCAGCATCCCTGCGAGGGCGAGCGTCCGCTTACTCATCCGGTTTGCGAGCGGCACCACGAAGGCCGCAGCCACCGCCATGGGAATGGCCCCCAAGACGGCCAGCAGGGACTGAGAAGCCCCCCAGGCGTCGGCGGAGCCGAAAAAGGTATTGTCCAGCACCCATTTACAGAAAAAAGACATGGCGCTGTTCTTCATGGCGCCGCTCCACTGGAAGCAGAGATAAAAGAGAATGACCACCCACCACCACTTTTCCCCGGTGACAGCCTTAAGCTGCTCGCTCATAGATGCGGCTTTTTTCGTTTGCTCCGCGCTTCTCTCCGCCGCCATGCGCTCCTCCGTAACCCGTTCGCGGGTAAAGAGGAACTGGAGGCAGATGGTCAGGGCCGTGAACACAGCCACCGCCAGCATGGCGGCAAACCACAGGCTCTGGTTTTCCTTCAGGGCAAAGGACACTAGGATAGGAAAACCCATGGAGCCCACGCCCATCACCGCCAGCCCCGCCATATTTGTGGCGGAAGCCAGCGCCCCCCGCTTCCGGCTGTCCCGGGTGGAGACCGGAATCAGGGTGGAATTGGCCGTGTTATATATGGGATAGGCAACTGCGTAATAGAGGTTGTAAGCAACCGCGACCCACACCATTTTGGCCGTCCCCTCAAAGGGGACAAGGAACATCAGCACGCAGGACACGCTCAGCGTCAGTGCCGAGAGCAAGATCCAGGGCCGTGCCTTCCCCGCCACTCCCCCGGTGCGCTCGATCAGCTGGCCCACCACCAGATTAACCGCCACAATCAAGACGGTTGAGATCAGCTGAAGGGCGCTCAGGAAGGTCAGATCCAGTTTGAGCACATCGGTAAAGTAGTTTTGCAGAATACTTGTAAAAATGCCGGAGGAGAGCAGCGCGCCAAAGGGGCCGATGAAATAGCCGAACAGCAGCTCGGGCAGCCTCACATCGTCGGTTTTTACCCATGTTCCCGGCAGGGAGCCGCTCCAAACATTCTTTTTTCGCTTATACATGTTCCCGTTTCCCTCCCCGCTCAGCTTTGAATGGGAAGGATCATCCGGGCTGTGTGTGTTCCGTCGGTGGCGGACAGACAGAGCTCCTGTCCCTTCTCCGCGAGCACCACTGCCAGCGCCTCGCCGAAATAGGTGTCTGTGGTATCCTCCAGATAGCTGCGCGGATGGTACGGGCAGGCGCTGCCCATGCCCAGAAGTCGCCCGCCGGATATCTCCACCTTGATAAGTCCCCGCTCCATCGGCTTTGTGACCCCCGCACCGTCCGTGTAGCGCAGGCGGACGAAGCAGAGCGCGCCGGGGCGGACAAACGCCTCCTCCGCTTCAGCCCGCAGGCAGGTATCCGCTCCGGCGCTGACCAGCGCGGCCCGGCCCAGCTCCCTGCCGTTTTCATCGTAGGAGACCGCCTCCAGCGTACCGGGATGGTACTCGCACCGAAAGCGGACAACGCAGCCTTTTTTCAGGCGTTTTCTCCCGACCTCCGTGCCGTTGAGGAGCAGGGCCGCGCTGTGGGCGCGGGCATAGACCTCCACATCGGCCTTTTTCCCGTCACAGCCGGTCCAGCTCCAGCTCTCCATGGCGTTGGACATCTTCCAGGCCGAGGGAGAGTGCCGCTCTCCGGTGTGGTTCACAGGGCACACCGCGATTTTCGGTCCCCGCTCCAAGCCGAAGGCCACCCGGGTGTAGAGCGCCTCGCCCAGAAACTTTCCCGTCAGGTCAATGCGCCCGCTGCCGGCAGTGATCCAGCCCGGGCCGCCGGAGAACTCCGGCGCGTAGTCGGCATACTCCCAGCTGCCGATGCCCACCTCGCCCAGATAGTCCATTCCCGCCCACACGAAGTCGCCCAGCAGCCGCTTCTCCTGCTGTGCCAGCTCCCAAAAACGATAGGCGTCGTTGCAGAAGGTCTCGGTACCCAAAATCAGCCGATCCGGGTACTTTTTCAGGTCGTGCCCATAGCGGTAAATTCCGTAGTTATACCCCGCAACGTCCATGTTTGCAAAGGCGTCTCTGGTCTTCACGTCGCACCCGTGAAGGGTTGCTCCCCGCTTCATGAACTCGTCCCCCAGAAGGCCGGCCAGATTGTTGAAAAACTCGCTGCCCACCGCCTTCTTCTTCCCTGTGCCGGTACTTTCCGCGCGCTCCGCCTCTTTTTTTGCCTTGCTGTCGCTATACACGCCAAAGCCCACGGAGCTGAGGAAATTAAAGAAAATATTGATGCCGCAGGTCACGGGCCGCGTGTCGTCCAGGGCGTGGAGGAAGCGGGTCATCTCTCCGGTAAGGGCAATGCCTCTGGGCTGGGCGGTCTCGCTGACCTCGTTTCCCGTGGAATAGAAGATGACCGATGGATGGTTATAGTCCTTGCGCACCATATCCTCCAGGTCCCGCTTCCACCAGTCGGGGAAATACGTCACATAGTCGTACTCGGTTTTGTGAATGTACCAGTGGTCCAGATACTCGTCCATTACCAGCATGCCCAGGCGGTCACATGCCTCCAGCAGCGCTTTGGAGCAAGGGTTGTGGGCGCTGCGAATGGCGTTGTAGCCGGCCTTTTGTAAAAGGCGCACCTTTCGCTCCACCGCGTCCGGCCAGCAGGCCGCACCCAGAACGCCGTTGTCGTGGTGGATGCAGGCCCCCCGCAGGATGACCCGCTCGCCGTTCAAGAGCAGTCCGCTCCCGCCCCAGCAGAGACTTCGGATGCCGAAGAGAATCTCACGCACATCCGCGCCGAAGGTCACACGGCAGGTGTAGCGCTTGGGGTGCTCCGGGCTCCAAAGCTGCGCCTTAGGCAGGGGAATTTCCGTCTCCCCCGTTCCTTTCACCCCCATAGAAGCCACCGCCAGCACCGCGCCACCGTCCAGAATCTCAACCCGAGCCTCTCCGGGAAAGGCCGACTCCACCGCCACCCGCACCGCGCTCGCGCGGTCGCTTACCGTAGTGATGCGTATCCCGTCTAGGGCCATGTGCTCTTGGGGCAGAAGGTGCAGCCACACCGGGCGGTAGATGCCCGCGCCGGAATACCAGCGTGAGTTGGGCTGATCGGCGTTGCGTGCAGTGACCTGGATCAGGTTCTCCTCTCCCAGGCGCAGGCACTCGGTAACGTCCACATAAAAGCCAGCGTAGCCGTAGGGTCGGAAGGCCACCTTCTCAGCGTTGACCAGAACCTCCGCCTTGCGGTATACACCCTCGAACTCCAACACCAGCCGCTGTCCGGCAAATTCCTGCCCGGGGGTAAAGTGCTTTTCATAGCAATAATCTCGCCCCGCAAACCAGGCCGCGTTGCGTCCGCTGGGGTTTTTTTCATCTCTCGGCTCAGAGAGCATGGCGTCGTGCGGGATCAGCACCGGCGTGCCGGGTCCCTTGTCCTCCAAATGGCGGCAGGTCCAGCCGTCCTGGAAAGAGATTGTTTTCATATCGAATTTCCTCACTTGATATCTTCTTAGTCCCACAGGTGCCGCAGCAAATTGCGGGACGATTTACAGGGACTCTCCATGCAGGAAGAACCCACGGAAATCCAGACTTCCGCTGCCGGCAAACCGAAAGTAGAGCGGCCGGACGCCCGCCTGCATCACGCAGGGCGCGGTCAGTTTCTTCCATGCGCTGGCGTTGAGCGCCACTGGAATACGGGCGGCTGCCGTAGAAAAGTCGGGACTGTCCGACACCCAGAGCTCCCCCTCGCCCCTGCCGCGTAGCTCCACGGTAATGCACTCCAGCCTATAAAACGCAAAATATTTGAAGCCGGCGACCGCACCGTCCCTCAGATTTGCAATGTACTGGGTGTCGGTCTCCCCGCCGTCTTTTCCCTCCTGGGTAAGGTAGGGGTGGGCGGCAAGCCGTAGGCGGGGGAAGGGGATGTCGTACCGTGCGGTGCCCTTGCCGCTCCAGAGATTGCAGGCGATGCGGGCGGGATACCACCCTTCTCCCGCAAGTGGACCCTGATTTAGCCCGCAGCTTGTCACCTCTGCCTGGCAAAAGTCGCCGTCCGGGGTTCGCTCCAGCCGCTCGGCACAGGCCTGGCGGGAGTATGAGTGGCGGTTGGTTTGGCGATGGTAGAATACATACCACTCACTGCCGATTTCCACGATGGAGCCATGGGTGTTGCCCAAGTAGTTGACCGCATGCCTCTCGTCCGCGCCGCCCTCCAGAAAGAGGTCTCCCACATCCACCAGCGTTTCTCCAAAGGCAAAGGGTCCCCAGGGCGTATCTCCCACGGCATAGCAAAGCTCGTGGTTGTGCTGGGAAGAGTAAATAAAAACGTATTTCCCGTCCACCTTCCGGATGGAGCTCGCCTCAAAAAACGCGTGGTTTTCGAAGGCGCCGGGCTTGCCCTTTGTGGGAAAGAGCAGATCGGGCCCCGCCTTTATGGTCACCATATCCCGCTCCAGCTCCAGCACCACACCGCCCTCGTTAGTCAAGTTATGAAAGCCGGAGGCCGCGGCGGGCACCTTGGTGGCAAAGCCGGAATAGAGCCATACCCGGCCATCGTCGTCGGCCAGCACACCCGGGTCAAAAGGGAATGGCTCTCCCGATCGGGTCCCCCAGATATGCCCGTCAGGAAAAACTACGTGTCCGTAAAATTCATACCTCCCCGCCGGAGTGTCGCACACGGCAACCGACATGACACCCATAAAATCAATGGCGTAGTAGAGATAATAGCGCCCGTCTGGCCCCCTGGTCACATCGGGGGCATACAGGCATCGGCGGCCCTTTTTGTTCAGGGGATCCTGCTCCTTGCGGTAGATCACCCCCTCACAACGCCAATCGGCTAAGCGTTCCACCTCCGCCGACCAGCAGACGTAGTCATTCATGCAGAACAGCGGGCCGTCGAAGCGGTCATGGGAGCCATAGACGTATACCCGGCCACCAAAGACGCGGGGCTCTCCGTCCGGGATATACTCCCAGCCGGGCAAATAGGGATTATAGGCCTGATGCTTCACTGCCAATCACCGCTCCTTTCCCTGCGGGGCTCTGTCCCTTGTGCTAAAAATACCGATTTAGAAAGTCTGCGCTGAGCTGAAAGCTTTTTACCGGGGATTTGTCGATCCAATTGCGGTGGCTCTCCAAAATGACAGCCTCCACCTCTAAGGCTGCGGCCTGGGCCGCCAGAGCCGCCAAAGGAAGATTGCCCGTGCCCAGCTCCATGCTGTCGCTTTTCAGGATGGGCGTCATGGCCGGGCCGTTGAGGCGGCTCCCTCGGTCGTTGACGTGCCAGAGCTTCATGCGCCTGCCCAGCGTGCGCATCCAGCCCAAGGCATCGCCTCCGCCCTCAGAAAACCAATAGCTGTCAAACTCGAAATTCACCGCTGCCGGGTCGGTCTCGGCCAACAGAAGGTCACAGGCCCTCTGGGCCGGGTTGACCCGCAAAAGCTCGCAGTTGTGGTTGTGATAGAGAAGGGAGACCCCCTCCGCCGCCAGCCGCTCCCCCGCCCGATTCAGCCGATTGGCCAGACCGCGCACGGCCCGCTCCTCCCCGAAGGGGAAGCGGTACATGCCGGTGATTACGGCATAACCCGTCCCCCATCTGCGCACCTGCGCCGCCACGGCGGAGGGGTCTTTTTCCACACTGCCGAGGTCGGTGTGCAGACTCACCACATGTACGCCAGCCTCCCGAATCAGCTCCGGCCAATCCAGCCGGCCCCCGCCGCCCACCGGCATCCCGGCAGCCCGGGTCAGCAGGCGAACCACAGGGCTTGCAGGACGGAGCATGAAAGAACACAGCTCGATGCCGCCATAACCCGCGGCCACCATCTGCCGCAGCGTCTCCCCGGCCTGTGCACGCGTATTCAAAACCGTCCCCAGCATAAACTGCTGAACTGCTTTTACTGCCATGCCGATTGCTCCTCTGTCTGCAAAAGCTCCTCCGGGGAGGTAATCGTACGCATGGCCTCCTCAAGGGATATCCCCCGGGCAACCGCCTCCCTGCGGCGGGTATTGACGGCCTGAATTTCCTTCATGCGGCTTCCGGTGAGCGAATAGCCTTTCATGGCAATGAGGGTGGCGGCCCAGGCAGCCATGGGGAGCAGGCAGAAGAGCAGAATCACCACCCAGTTCATGCCCGGAGCATAGGGTGTGGTTTTGGTGGGAAGCGAGGGCAGGCCGATGACGGTGACCGCGATGCCCACCACGGTGGCGGAGAGAGAGGAGACCAGCTTATCCACCAGGGAGAAGAGGGTACCCATCACGCCGGGAATAAACTTACCCGAGCGGTAGGTCTCGTAGTCGGCGCAATCGGCCACCATGGGAATGGGCATGTCCGCCGTGGCGTAATAAGCGCCGTAGCCCACGCCGAAGAACAGGACGAAGAGTACCGTATAGAGGTTGACGGAGAGCTTGCCGCCGGACAGGAAGGACAGATTCCGCGCTGCGTCTCCCTGCCGCCAGAACAGCAGCAGCACCAGCACGCCCACGTAGCACACCAGAGCCACCGTCACATAGCGTATGAGCGAGGCCTTTTGCCCGTTTTTCTGCGAGGTGCGCACCGTGAGGATGAAAAACGGTACGGCAAACACATAGCCCAGCGCCATCATAGGGAGATAGAGGCTGTCGTAATTGCCCATCATACAGGAGTATAGCATAATCAGCACCGTAATGTTGGTGGCAATGGAGAGGGCCAGCTTGCAGCCGCCGCCCGCAATCATCAGGCGTTGAAGCGGCTTGTTGGCCTTGACAATCTCCACGTACTCCGAAACCTTTACCTTTTCCCGCCGGGCGCCGCCGATACCGAAATATTTGGCCCGGTCCTTTTCCCATATGCCGACAATGGCCAAAACCGTCAGTGCCACCGAGACGCAAATGCCGATGGGCGTCATCATGGCAAACCAGGTCTGATTGTAGTCCCCGGCAACGCCGTCGCCTGCGAGGATGGGCCCGATGAACTGCATCACGCCCATGCCCAAGAGACTGCCGACGGTATTGAAAACGGTAAACAGGGGTCTCTGCTTGGGATCGCTGGTGAGGACAGCCTGCCCCGCCCTGGTGACGGAGGTCTGAAAGGTGTACCCAATCACCCACACCGCGTACAGCAGAATAAACAGCACATAGCGCAGCCACATCATGTTCGCGGGCACATAGGGCGTCAGCACGTACAGCGCAATTACCGACACCGCCATAATCAGATTCCCAATGACCATAAAGGGCCGGAACTTGCCGAATTTTCCGTTGGTCTTGTCCATCATAGCGCCGATAATGGGGTCGGTAATGGCGTCAAAAATACGCATTCCAGTGACCATAAAGGAGGCAAAGACAGTGGTAATTCCCAAAACGGTATTTCCAAAAGTAGCCACATAGGTCAAAATGAGGACATAGTAAACGTTGGTAGCACCGTTATTCAGGGGAAACAGTGCTAATTGGTAGGGCTTGGCTCTGTTTATACCGCCCTGTCCCGGAGAGATAGGTTCCTGTTTCATCGTTCTCCTCCTTATAAGATCAGTCCTGGGTCTAAACCCAGTTCTGGCTCCTTTTTCGATCTTTTTTTAGAACATAGTCTGAATAGGGTTGTTGAACCCAGCGAATAACAGCCTTGTCACGGCAGCCGCCGCTTACTGCCTCTAAGTTAACCTCCCATTTGAGGGGAATGCGGAAGGTAAAGACATGGGCCCCCGTCTGCTCGGCCACCAGCTTGCCGTCGGCGTAGAGGGCCACCTTGGGCTGGTTGGAGTAGACCTTGACGGTGGTCTCGGTCTCAGGGCGGTCTACGTAGCGCTTGGAGCAGAGGTGGACGAAGGGTTCCTTGCTCCACCACGCCTTATAGAGATAGAAGCTGTCCTTCTTCGTCTTACGGTCAAAGGAGATAAGCCCCTTGTGGTTCATCCCCGGCTCGCCGCCCTGGTCACGGGCGTCGGCGGCAAAGTCGAAGAGGTTCCACACATGGGTGGACCAGAGGAAGGGGTGGCGGTCGAAGCAGCGGAGCATGTACTCGTGGTACTTTGCCTGGTATTCCTCGGTGTGGTCGCCCCGCCGGGGCCTGGAGGAGTGGAGGTTGGGCATGCCCTCCGCGCCGTACTCGGAGAAGCCCAGGGGCCGCTTGGGGTAGCGCTTATGGAAGAGCCACATGAACGCGTCGTTCAGCTTGAAGCCGGGGACGTACCACCCGAGGTACAGGTTCCAGGACACCAGGTCGGTGATGTGGGCCACCGGGTTGAAGGGGCCGCACATGGCGTAGCACGCCAGGCTGGTGGGGCGGGTGGGGTCCAGCCTGTGGCACAGGTCGTTGAGCAGGCGGTGGTTCTCCAGCATGTCCTTTTTGTCCTTGGTGGAGATGGTGATCTCGTTGGAGACGCCCCAGGTGACAATGCTGGGATGGTTGTAGTTCTGGTAAATGAGCTCCTTCATCTGGGTGACGGTGTTCTCACGGCCGGCGTTCATGTGCTCCGAGATGTAGGGGATCTCGGCCCAGACGATGAGGCCGTACTCGTCGCACAGGTCGTAAAAGAACTGGTCGTGCTGGTAGTGGGCGAGGCGGACGGTGTTGGCCCCGATTTCCAGCATGAGCTCCATGTCCTCCCGGTGCTGGGCCTCGGTGACGGCGTTGCCCACACCCGGGCGGTCCTGATGGCGGGAGACGCCGTGGAGGGGGGGTAGTGCCGCCCGTTGAGGAAAAAGCCCTGCTCCGGGTCCACCCGGAAGGTGCGCACCCCGAAGCGGGTCTCCACCCGGTCCAGCGGCTCGCCGTCCCGCAGCAGCTCGGCCACGGCGGTATAGCGGTAGGGGTCCTTCACCCCGTCCCACAGGCGGACGGAGGGGATGGTGAGGGTCACGTCCTGCCCCTCTCCCTCGGCCACCGGCTTTCCCGCGCCGTCCAGCAGGGTCACGCGGACCCGGGCCCCGGCGGCGTTGTGGAAGGTCTCCACCCGGACGCGGCCGTTCCGCCCGTCCACGGCGGGGGTAATCTTGATGCCCTCGGTACCCCAGAAGTCCAGGTCAAAATGCTCGGCGGGGACAACGCGCAAAAGCACGTCCCGGTAGATGCCGCCGTAGAAGGTGAAGTCCGCCTTCTGGGGGTAGACGGTCTGGTTGACGCTGTTGTCCACCGCCACCTCCAGGTCGTTCTCGTCCCGCAGGAGGTCGGTGACGTCCGCCCGGAAGGTGGAATAGCCGCCGTCGTGCCCGCAGACCGCCCCGCCGTTGAGCGTCACCCGGGCGGAGGCGTTGACCCCCTGAAACTCCAGGTAGACCCGCTGGGCTCCGGCCTGGAAGCCGGGGGCCGGGAAGCGCTTGCGGTAGTACCCTGTTCCCCGCCGGTAGTCATTCCCGCCGTCCTGCCCATCCACGCCGTTCCAGGTGTGGGGGAGACTGACCGTGCTTACTGCGCCCTTGGGGTCGGTGAACGTCCATCTATCATTAAAGCAAATACTGTTTCGCATAGATTGGTCTCCTTTTCGCCTCTACTCTCTTTGGCTGTCCGTTCCGACAAAGCAGGCTATAGTACCCAGCACGGCGCATATGAAAAAAACCCCCGCGAAGGCCATGCCCATAGCGGCGTTTCCGCCTATGAAATTAACCTTGTTCCACACATCGGAAAGACTGGGAACCGCCGCACGGAGCACCACGCCAAAGGCCGCCGCATAAAGGGCGGTGGGCACAAAGGGCGCAAAGCTCAGCCGGGTGAACAGCACCAGCGCGATGGAGATTGCCCCCGCAAAGGCGAGAAGTGCGCCCGCAGGGACAAAGGTTTTGTCGCTGCCATCCAGAATAATGTATAAGGCACAGCCAATTATAGCGACAGCCGCCGCCACAAGGCTTAGATAGAATCCTAGGCCGCGTTTTTCAACTAATTTCTTCATCTCATGCTTCTCCCTTCCGCGTTCTGCTCTTCCAGACAGACATACCCAGACACGCCGCTGTCAGCGCACCCAGCACGCCGCACAAAACAACGAGTGTCGGCTGCCACCAGTAAATCGTCTCACGAAGGACCGACTCCTCGGCCAAGCCGTTTATGAGAATACTCCGGCTATGTGCGTAGTAGAAATGCTCATTCGCCGTTTTCAAGTGGTTTAATATATTGCCATCCCGCTCTTTGACCACAAGATTGGAAAGCTGGCTGGTACGTCCAGTGTCGGAAAGAAACAAATCGGTGCCGCCGGTGATGCACTCGGCCGTTAGAACATAGTCGGCAGCGTCCTTAGAGGAATCGGTGATGTTAATGCCCTTAAACCCCCACTCATTCCGAAGGATTTCCACCTGAGCCCCGTAATGGGCAGGAGCGGCAGTCAAACCGATACGATTATAGCTGGTCATCACGCCCAGGCCGCCCCCGTCGCCCAGCGCTCCTTCAAAGGCCTTAAAGTAAATCTCACGGCAGGCTTGCTCGGTGGCAAAGGTTGCTACACCGTGTCGATTCTCTTCCTGATCGTTCATGCTGAAGTGCTTAAAGCCCGTAATGATTCCCTTTTCTGTCATGGGGATGGCGTTGGCACGGCACATGAGGTAGCTCATCAAACCGTCCTCGGAAAAATATTCGCTGTTGCGGCCCAAATACGCTGTCCGATGTATGTTGGCCCCAGGGCCGAAAACCATGGTTACGCCGGCGTACATGGCGTCCTCAGCCATAAGGGCACCTCGCTCACGAGCTAAATCCAGGTTAAAGGTGGCTGCTTGAATTGGCTCATCTACATAGAGGGTGCAGTTTTTTTCGTTCCCCTTGACATAGGCACCTTGAATGCCACAGGGCCCGTTTGTGGAGGCGTTGGCCGGCTTCCCCACCACGGGGATTGCCACATTTCCGCGATTGTCTCCGCAGATGGTGGCCAGTTGGTTAATGGAGAGCTGGTCTATAAAGCTCTTCCACTGCTCAGAGCCGTATGCGACATCCTTCATAGATACAAGCTTAAGACCCACATCCTCCCCGAAGGTCATATCTCCGGTATCGGGAGCGTCAGCAGGCTTCTCATATGTAGTACCAAGCATGGCCTCGGCCATGGCGTCGGTGGCAGCAAGGCCAGTGCAGCCCGTGGGGAAGGTATTCCAATCCGCACGGCTCAGGTAGGTAACCGCACCGGGCAGGTGCTTGTTCAGGTCGACATCCTGAAGCTGGTTTGATACGGTGACTCCGGTAATGGGACTCACGGCATAGGTGCTGTTATCATACTGGGCAAGCTCCGTCCTCACAGCCTTGGCGGCAACACCGGAAACACGGTTCCCCTTCTCGTCGAACATACCCTCACAGCCCTTAGCGGCCATCACGTTGTTCAGTGCATCGTGAACGTTCTCTCCGATGGCAAACCAATAGTCGCCAGTGTCAAACACATAGCACCCGGTCTTGGTGTCGTCCGCGCCGTTCCGGGCATTTTCATCATAGGTGGCAAAATAGTAATCCGATACTGAAATTGTGACCGTCTCGCTCTCGCCGGCGGCCAGCTCGCCGGATTTCTGAAAGCCGATCAGCTGAACGGCGGCCTTCTCGGCCTGGCCTGCCTCCCATGGAAGCTGCACGTAGAGCTGGACCAATGCCTTGGACTTCCCGTCATAGCCACCCTGGTTGGTGACCTTCACGGTGGCGGTGACGGTGTGGGCGCTCTGATCCCAAACGATGTCCTCCACCTCCTGCGTGAACTGCGCGTAGGACAGGCCATAGCCAAAGGGGTACGCCATCTCCGCGGCATAGTCCCAGCCCCCGTCCCCGGCAAATACGCCGGCAGTCCCACTGGCGTTATTTATGCCTAGCACCTGGCCTTGGTAGCGGGTCTCATAATACTTGTAACCAACATAAATCCCCTCGGCGTAGACCAGATAGCGGTCGCCGAACATCTTCTCCAGGTTGGTAAACTTGTAATCTCCAAAGTTTTGCATGGCGGGAGCTGACAGGGAGCTGGAGGCCCAGGTATCCGCCAAATGGCCGGACACATCGGACGCACCGGTAAGGATGTCGGCCAGACCGATAAAGCCGTAGTCACCCACCGCGCCGAACACGAGGCAGGCGTCCACGCCGTATTCCGCGTCTTCAATCCACTCAATATCCATGGCAAAGGGGCTGTTGATGAGCACAATTGTCTTGGAAAACTTGCCGCTTTCCTTGATCATCTTAAGTAAATCCGCCTCCTCGGGGTGGAGCGCAAGCATGGGAAGGCCGCTTCGGTCCTTGGTGTCTAAATCCACGCCCTCGCCGCCGTAGCGGCTGAAAAGAACCAGTGCCGCATCGTTGTAATCGGAGGCAAAGGAAGCTCTCAACGCGTCGGTATAAAAGCTGACCGGCACCTCGCCCACGGTAGAGCTGCCTCGGGTGGCCGCCGAGACACGAGTCACACCGCTGGCCGCATATGCCTCCCGCATGGCGGGGTTAATTTGGAGCCCCGCAGACGCGAAGGCAGTGTACAGTTCCCCGCCCCGGTCGGCGTTGAAGCTGGCATTTCCTGCGTTTGTTTTGTAGACAGGGTCGTTCACTGTGTTTCCGAAAAGAGTCACCCGCCGCTCCGCCGCGCTTAAGGGCAGTGCACCGTCCTCATTCCTCAGCATGACGGTGCCCTCGCACATGGCACGGATATTGTGATCCCTCTCATCAGCGATCAGGCGGTCGGAATTTTCCGCGTTCAGCTCACCATAAGCGGAGGGATAATAATTGGTGTCCCCACTTATCTGAATGGTCTCGCCAGTAAGGCCCAAAAAACTGTTCACATAACCGCTGTAATAAAAGGCGGAGCTTGTAAGGCTCAGGGCGGTGGACAAAAGCAGCGCACACACCGCCGCCAGGCCAATCCATTTCTGACGCTTTCTCACGTGACCCTCTCCTTTTTTTGATTACGGATTAGCATAAACACACTGCCCGCAGTAAGCAAAGCAAGCACGCCGGTGACGGTGTATAGCGTAATCTGCCACCAGGGAGTCACCACCATAACGGTGGCGTTGCCCAAATTCATGGCGTTGGTGCGGGTCACACTGTAAACCACATTCTTGACGGCGTTGTGCACCGCGGATGCCATGGCGGGGTCGTTCCCGGTGCCGTCCAGAGTGCCCATATTACCCTTTTGTCCGCACCAGTAGTCCTGTCCGGCCAACACGCCTAGCCGGTAGTCCATCCATTTGGCGTTCATGGACATGTCGGTGATGGCCGCGCCCTCCATGCCCCACTCATCCCGCAAAATGCCGGTCATCAGGCCGTGGTGGGCGCCCGCCCACACCACGCCAAGCCGGTTGAAGGAGCTCATCACGTTCATGGCTCCGCCCCGGATGGCGCCCTCGAAGCCCTCCAAGTATACCTCACGGATAGCCTGCTCATTGGCCCAGACGGAGATGCCATAACGCCCCTCCTCCTGGTCATTGAGGGCAAAATGCTTCACGAAAGCCAGCATACCCCGATCCCGAATACCCTGCACCTCGGCTGCACAGACCTCGCCGGAAAGCCATCCATCCTCGGAATAGTACTCGTTGTGGCGGCCCAGATAGGGCGTGCGGTGGATGTTGGCTCCAGGGGCGTAAATGCCGGCCACAGCGGAGGTATTGGTCCCTTTCTGGGCGTGAAGCATGTCCTCGCCCATGCACTTGCCCACCTCATTCACCAGCGCCCGGTTAAAGGTGGCCGCCATCACGTCCTCAGAGGGGAAGGCCATACCGTTATCGCCGCCCACCAGACTCTTGGTAAAGCCGGTTGGGCCGTCGAACTCCTGGGTGGCGGGCAGATTAATGGCGGGCAGAACCTGGGTCTGATAAGAACCGTTGTAGATGAGGTTCAGCATATCCTCATAGGAAATCTGGCTGATCAGATTGTCCCAAGAAGGATCGCTGTAATCCATATCCACAAAGTCGATGGCTTTGAGTCCGCTGCCGATTCCCGTGGCGGGAACCTCCGCCGCGTCGGACCAGTAGCGGTCTTTGTATTTCTCCGCTAGGGCGGCCCGGCCCGATTCCTCATGGGTCAAACCGTCGTCCCACATGGCCTCGGTGGCCCGCAGTGTCACGGAAACCTTGGGGAAGGTGCCCTCCCAATTGCTTCGGGTGAGGTAGGTGACCTGCTGGTCCTCCGCACCGGCATACTTGTTGAGATCAGCCTCATCAAAGAGGTTGGTGATGGGGTTTCCTGTGGCGGTGGAGACGGCGTAAGTGGCGGCATCCAGGGTGGGGTTGTTCCATTTGGCGGTGAGGGCGGCGTTGCCGGTGCCGGTCATGCGGGAGGGGTCGGCCCCCTTGGCCGCCAAGATATTGTTAATGGCGTTGTGCGCGTCGGTCCCCACGGTAAAGTAATAATCCCCGGCGTCCAGAATATAGGTTCCGGCGTTGTTGGCGTCGTAGCTGGTCAGATCCTCCTTCAGGACTTCAATGACAAAGCGCTCGCTCACACCTGCCTTAATTTCCTTCTTGTCAAAGCCACACAGCTCCACAGCGGCCTTTTCAATGCCGTTTTCCCTGTCGTAATCGGTGTAGGGGGACTGGAAGTAAACCTGTACCGTGTGCTTTCCATCCAGCCCTCCGGTATTGGACACGTCCACACCGATTTCAAAACGGTCGCCCTTGTCCTCCAGAGTAAGGCTTGAATACTCGAAGGTGGTATAGCTCAGGCCGCTGCCGAAGGGGAAAGCCACGTCGGCGCTGTAGTCGTAGTCCCCGGCGCTGCCGGTACCCAACACATAGTCCTCGTAGCGTGTCTCGTAGTAGCGGTAGCCCACGTAGATGCCCTCCTGATAGACCACGTAGTTCATGTTGCACTTGTCGATGCCGGGCGCGGTATTATTTTGGGCAAAGGCGAGGTCCAGCTCGGAGGCGTTGGTATAGGGAAAGGCGTCGTAGTTGGCCATGGCGGGTGAGGAGTGGTTGTTCCGAAGAAAGGTATCCACGATGCGCCCGGAGGGGTTTACCTTGCCGGCCAGGATGTCGGTGATGGCGGGCAGGCCGTTTATGCCTAGGTTGCCAGTCCAGACCACGGCGTCGATGCCGTATTCGTCGATGAAGTCGAGCTGCAGAGTGCTGGAGGAGTTGAGCAGGACGATGATCTTTTTGAAAACGCCGCCGTCCTTGAGATCCTTCAGATTTTGAAGCAGCTCCAACTCCTCCTTGCACAACCGGAGATAGTCGCCGTCGGTCATATATGGCTCCAGTGCCTCAAGCCCGCTTGGAAGGTCAGCCCCCTCGCCGGAGGAGCGGGAGAGCATCACCAGCGCGACGTCGCCGTACTCGGCGAAGGTTCCCCTCAGGGCGTCGGGCAATTTTTCCCAGGGCGCCTCGTTAATGCGGTACTGGGAGGGGTCGCCGCCGGAGAGAGCGGCGTTCTGCCGCTTATAGCCGCCGGTGACATAGAACTTCCAAAGGTCGGTGTTCACACATCCGGGCCGGAAGCTGTCCTCCAGAGCGGAGTAGAGGCTGGCCCCCTCGGCGGTGGAAACAAAGGCGGAGCCGGTACCCACCTTCACCGGGTCCACGGAAGACTGCGAGAAGCAGGAGAACCTGGTGTCCGGCGCCAGGGGTAGGGTGCTGTCCCTGTTGAGTAGCACGGCGGCTCCCTCGGCCGTCACCTGGCGGCAGACCGCCCAGTCGTTGGCCACCAGCTCCTCCTCGGAGTCGTAATCGGTCCAGTAGAAAATCTGGGCGTCCGAGTCCGGAATAATGCGCTGAACCTCGGCGTTCAGGGCCACGTTGATCATTGTTTTAAAGTAGCTGGTGACGGGAACGGCTACTACGCAGATGAGAGTCAGGACAGCCAAGATGGTCGTTGGTATCCGCCAGGGATTTTTCCTCTTTTTCAAACTATCTCCTCCTCTTAATCAAAAAGCAGGCCGCAGGGCCCTTCTCCTGCGCCCACGGCCCGCTTTTCCATCATAAATCAGCCATTTACTGCTCTTTTTCTGCTCCGAATCAGCATAAACACGCTAAACGCGGTTAATGCGGCGGAGACGCCTGCCAGAGTGTAGAGGGCCATCTGCCACCAAGGTGTCACAGTGATAACGGTGGCGTTACCGATGTTCATGGCGTGGCTGTGGGTAACGGAGTAAGCAATGCGCTTCACGGCCTGCTGCACAGCGGATACAATGGCGGGATCCTTCTCCTGGCCGTCCAGAGTGGCCATGCCCATGCTGTAGCCGTCCCACAGGTCCTGTCCGGCCAGAACGCCCATACGGTAGTCCATGTAGTTTGCCATGACGGAGCAGTCGGTGATGGCGGCGCCCTTCATGCCCCACTCATCCCGCAAAATGCCGGTCATCAGGCCGTGGTGCGCGCCTGCCCAAACTACGCCAAGGCGGTTGAAGGAGCTCATGACGCCCATGCCGCCGCCCCGAACCACGCTGCCCTCGAAGCCCTCCAGATACAGCTCCCGGATGGCCTGCTCGTTGGACCAGGTGGAGATGCCGTAGCGTCCCTCCTCCTGATCGTTGAGGGCAAAGTGCTTGGTGAACACGTAGACCCCCCGGTCCTGAATGGCGGCCACCTCCACGGCGGCTACCCTGCCGGAGAGCCAGCCGTCTTCGGAGTAATACTCGAAGTTGCGGCCCGAGTAGGGGGTGCGGTGGATATTGGCGCCGGGACCGTAGATGCCGGAGAACACGGTGCCGCTACCGTCGGTGGCGTGGAGGAAATCCTCGCCGATGCACTTGCCCATGTTCTCAATGAGCTCCAGGTTAAAGGTGGCGGCCATCACATCCTCAGAGGTGTAGGCCATAGCGCTGGAGCCGCCCATCAGGCTCTTGGTGAAGCCCTGGGGCCCATTCTCGTCGTTGGTGCCGGGTAGCGCAATGGAGGGTACCGGCTGGGTGAGGTGGAAGCCGTTGTAGATAAGGTTGGTCATCTCGCTGTACGGAATCTGGCTGATGAGCTGATTCCAGGCGGGATCGTCTGCCTCGGTCTCGGCAAACATACTGGCATTCAGACTGCCGGGCACGCCCATCTGAGGCATGGCGGCATCGGCCCAGTAGCGGTCCTTATAGGTCTCCACAATGGCGGCCCGGTCGGCCTCGTGATGGGAGAGGCCATCCTTCCACATCTGCTCGGTAATTTTAAGGGAGACGGTGGCGGGGAAGGTTCCGGTCCAGTCGTTCCGGGTCAGGTAGGTGACGGTCTGTCCCTCCACGCCTTCGTACTTATTGAGATCGGCGCTGTCAAAGAGGTTGGTGATGGCCTTGCCGGTAGCGGAGGACACGGCGTAGGTATCTTTGTCAAAGGTGGGATTGTTCCACTTGTAGGTAAGTCCCACCTCTCCCGGGGCGGTCATGCGGCTTTGATCCGCACCCTTGGCAGAGAGAATGTTATTAACCGCATCGTGGGCGTTTCTGCCTGCGGTGAAGTAGTAATCGCCGTCCTCGAGAATATAGGTTTTGGCGTTATTGGCGTCATAGCTGGTCAGGTCTTCCTTCTCCACGGTAATGGTGAACTGCTCGGTATCGCCTGCCGCAATCATCTTCTTGTCAAAGCCGCAGATTTCCACGGCGGCCTTTTCCACGCCATTGTCAATATCATACTGGGTATAGGGGCTTTGGAAATAAATCTGAACCGTGTGCTTACCATCCACGGCGCCGGTGTTTTTTACGTCCACCGTCACCTCGAAGGTGGCGCCCTTGTCCTCCACGGCGAAGTTGCTGTACGCAAATTCGGTGTAGCTCAGGCCGTATCCGAAGGGGAAGGCCACGTCGTTTGTGTACTGGTAGTCCCCCGCGCTGCCCCGGTTCAGCACATAGTCCTCATACCGGGTCTCGTAATAGCGGTAGCCCACATAAATGCCTTCCTGATACACCACGTAGTCCCGGTTGCACTTGACGATGCCGGGGTCGGTGTTGTTTTGGGCGGTGGCGGTATCATACTCGGCGGCATTGGCGTAGGGATAGGCGCCGAAATTCTGCATGGCAGGGCTGGAGTGGTTGTCCTTGAGGAAGGTGCCCACAATCCGCCCGGAGGGGTTGACGCTGCCGGACAGGATATCGGCCACGCCGTTGATCCCGGTCATTCCCACATCGCCGATCCATAAAACCGCGTCAATGCCGTAATCGTCCACAAAGTCCAGCTGGAGGGTGTTGGCGGAGTTGAGGAGCACCACAATCTTCTTGAAGGTTCCCTCCTCCTTCAGCCGCTGCAGGTTTTGAAGCATTTCCACCTCTTCTTTGCACAGGCGCAGATAATCTCCGTCGGTCATATAGGCCTCCAGCCCAGGCAGGCCGCTGGGGAGGTCGGCGCCCTCGCCGCCGGAGCGGGCCAGCACCACCAGAGCCACATCGCCGTACTCGCTCCAGGTTCCCTTGAGGGCATCGCTGTATTCGCCCCACGGCACCTCATTGATGCGGTACTGACTCTGATTTCCGCCGGTGGTGTCGGCGTTTACGCGCTTGTAGCCGGAGCTGGCATAAAATTTCCACTGCTCGGGGTTGACGGCGTTTTCGCCGAACGCCCCGTCGAAGGCGGCCTTCAGCGAAACGGCGTCATCGGCGGAAACCTGACCCGAGCCGGTGCCGCCATAGAGAAGGTTAAAGCTGGACTGAGAGAAGGGCGTGAACTTGGTGCCCGCCGCCAGAGGCAGTGTGTTGTCGCGGTTGACAAGCAGGGCCGCACCCTCGGCCTCAATCTCGCGGCAGAGCTGCTTTTCATACGCCACCAGGTCCTCTTCGTTTTCGTAGTCACTCCAAAAATAAATCTTGGCGTCCGGGTCGGGGACAATCTCCTGGGTTTTGGCACCCAGGGCTACATTAATGGCCGTGGCAAAGCCGCTGGAAATGGGGATAGCCACAATGGAAACCACCAGCAAGAGCGAGGTAATTACCGTAAGCACCGTCCAAAGTCTGCTCCCTTTTTTCTTCATAAATACTCCTTTGCCGCAAAAGGCCCCAAGCAGCCAAAAACACGCCTGGGGCCTTTTGCATCACATCAAAATCATAAGGCGGTGATACGCTTGGCTCAGCCCGCCTTGGTGGCGGTGCTGCCGTCGATGGTCCACTTCTCCCCGCCGACACCGGCCCAGATCTGACCGAACGCGCCCATCACGTCCTCACCCGGAGCGGTGACGGTCAGCGCGGTGCCATCGGCGCTGAGGGTGTAGGTGAAGCCGTCGCGCTCCATGCTGTATGCCGGGTACTGCACCGTCATATTTGTCTCGTCCACAAGCAGCAGCGCCACGTCGCCCGCCTGATAGGCGTTCACGATGCCGGTCATGCTGCGGTCGTCGTTCAGGAGATAGGCGTGGCTGATGTTGGGCCAAATCTGAGCGCCATAGCCCTCCAGCTCGCCCGCCGTGGACAAGACCACCGCACTGCCTACCTTCTCATAGGTGACAGGGATGTCGGTAAATACTTTCAAGGTTCCGGTTCCGTCCTCGTTCAGCATGAGCTCGGCGGTGGTGACGTTTCCTCCCATATCCACGGAGGCGGTGTAGGGCGCATCGGCACTCACTGCGGGCGCGGACAGCGCGGAGATATCGCCGCAGACAAAGTTGTAGTCGGTGAGGGTGCCGTTGCCCAGATCGCGCTGGGTGGCAAAGGATGCCTTGGTGCCGTCCATGGTCACGTCTACGGCCGTGCCGCCGATGGAAACGGCGATGGCTCCGTTTTCAAGCGCCCACTTTCCGTCGGCAAACTTGTCATAACCCGCGTAGAGGAGCATGGTGCCGTCACCCTGGAGGTAAGCGGTGGCGTTTTTCTCCGCGTCGGTAAAGGTGCCCACACTCTCGGGGGGGACAAACTCGGCCTTATTCGCCTGAATAAAGGCGTTGGCGTCTGCGTAGGTCTTGCCCTCAGCGCCCTCCATGGGAGCGATGCGAGTGTAAGACATGCCGGGAACCACGGGGAAGGTCAGGTCGAAGGAGTACACGCCGGCCACGTCATAGGCATAGGCGGTCTGGCTGTTGGACTCGTTGCCTGCCTCGTCCACATAGGCGATCTTGATTTGCAGGCAGAGAACGCTGTCCTTCTCTACCTCCTTCCAGGTGCCGGACATGTAGCTTGCAGTATAGGTCGGGTTGGCCGCAGCGTCGGAGGCGTCGAAATTTGCAAACATGTACTTGTCCACCACGGCGGTTCCGTCCTCGTTCAGGTTCAGCAGGAAGGCTGCGCTGAGCATGGAGGCGTTCTCGCCGCTCTCCTCATACTTACCGGTGAGCTGATAGCTCTTTCCGCCTGCGGCCTGGCTGGCGGAGGGGGTGGTTGAGGGCGTCTGTGCCTTGGGGGCGCAGGCCGTCAGCAGGGAAACCGCCAGCAGCGCGGTGGCTGTCAGCGCCATGACTTTTTTCAGCTTCATAAAATTTCCTCCAATTTTTCTTCTCTATTCTCCGGTGGCTACCACCGGAGGCGGCTATGCGCGGTGCTTCAGAAAGGCAGCTGCAACGTTGAGCAGGGCGGCCAGTGCGAACACCACGGAAAAGGCAATGGCAAGAACGGGATTTCCGCCAAAGAAGGGCACGCCGGTCAGCGCGTCGGCCAGCGGGTAGGCGGTCTCCACCAGGTGGTTGGCAAGGGCCACGGAGAAGCAGACGCCGCCCAAAATCGGCGTGACCGAAAGGCGAAGCCCCTCACCCGCCAGGGTAATGGCCGCGCCGCCCAGCATCAGGCCGAAGGTAAGCCAGGAAAACACCCGGTCTATCGCCGCGCCCGCCGTGGCCATATAGACAATCACGTAGGCGGCGGCGCCCACAAGCGCGAGCATGGCGGCGGTGAGACTCAGCCAGAGGCCCGGCTTGGCATTTTGAAAGGTCCGCTTCATCTCATCTGCCCCCCTTTTTGGATTTTATCTCAGACAGCACGTACAGCATTGCGGTGCCCACGGTGAGGATGCCGATGGCCGCGTTCAGCCCGGTAAAGGCCGGCTTCCACCAGGGGGTGTAGTTCTGCACGGCGACCTCCTTGCTCAGGCCGTTCACCAGATTGGAGCGGCTCATGGTGTAGAGGTAATACTTGGCCACCTCCCGGAGCTTGCTCCAGATAAAGCCGTCCCGGTCCTTGACCAGCAGATTGGATACCTGGGGTACGCGGCCGGGGTCGTTATTGAACTGGTTGGTGCCCGCCTCAATGCAGTCGGCGGTGCCCATATAGCTGGCGGAGTCCTTGGAGCTATCGGTCATGTTGATGCCGGTAAACCCCCATTCCCCGCGCAGCACGGTGGTCATGGTGGCGTAGTCGCTGGCGGTGGGAACACAGCCAATGCGGTTGTACGCCGTCATGGTGGCCTGACCGTGTCCGGCCTGCAGTCCGCCCTCAAAGCCTCTCAGGGGGCTCTCCCGGTAGGTCTGCTCGGTCATAAAGGTGGCCACGCCGTGGCGGTTGGTCTCTTGATCGTTGCCGCAGAAGTGCTTGAAGGTGCCCACGCAGCCCTTGTCCGCCATGGCCTTGGTCTGGACCGCTCCGCAGATGTAGCTGAGATTGGCGTCCTCGCTGTAATACTCAAAGCTCCGCCCGGAGTATGGCGTGCGGTGGAGGTTGCCGCCGGGAGAGTAGATCTGGCGGAAGCCGATCCAGTAGCTCTCCTCGGCGAAAAAGCTGCCGCGCAGCTCCAGCATTTCTTTGCTAAAGGTGGATGCGGCCAGCATTTCCGCGTTAAAGAGCGTGCCGCCCTGGTGCCCGTCCGGGCCGTCGCCGCCGGCATAGGCAGGAAGGCCGATGCTCTGAATGGCGTCCATGCCCATCTTGTCGCCGGTGATCTGGGCAAGCTCGGTGGCGGACATCTGGTCAATAAAGTCATCCCACAGGGGGTCGTCAAAGGGCACATCCTTCATCTCGATGAAGGAGATGCCGTTATCCTGCTTGTGCTGAAATGCGGAGATGTCCGGTGCGTCGGCGGGCTTTTCGTACTGGTAATTCTCCATCAGGTCCTGAATTTCCGCCGTGGCCGTCAGGGTGGTCACCGTGTCGGGAAAGGTGTTCCAATCGGCCCGGGTCATAAAGGTAACGGCGTCGGGGATGAAGTAATTGATGTCCCGGTCCTCGAAGTGGTTATAGACCACCTCGCCGGTGTAGGGGGAGACGGCGTAGGTCTTGTTGTCCAGGGCCGCTACGCTGTCCTTGTGGGCCTTGGCCCCGTCGCCGTCCACCGGATTCCCCTCCGCGTCGAACATCCCGCTTACCCCTCTGGCCGCCAGCACGTTGTTAAGCGCATCGTGGGCGTCGTCCCCGATGGCGAAATAGTAGTCGCCCGCGTCAAACACGTAACAGCCCGTCTTCGTGCTGTCCGCGCCGTTGGGCGCAGCGCTGTCATAGGCGGCAAAGATGTAGTCGGAGAATTCAAGCGTCACCGTCTCGCTCTCCCCCGCCGCCAGCGCGGAGGTCTTTGCAAAATCGGCCAGCTGAATGGCGCTCTTCTCCGTCTGGCCCGGGGCGTAGGGGAGCTGAACATAGAGCTGCACCACGTCCTTGCTCTTGCCGGAATAGCCGGGCGCGCCGTTGTTGGTGACCTTTACCTGGGCGGTGACGGTGTGGGCGCTCTTGTCCCAGTCCACGCTCAGAAGCTCCTGGGTAAAGTCGGCGTAGGATTTGCCCGCGCCGAAGGTGAACACCATCTCATCGGCGTAATTCCATTTTCCGTCCCCGCTTGCGTAGACGCCCTTGGCGCTGTCGGCATTGTTCACCCCCAGCACCTGGTCCTGGTAGCGGGTCTCGTAATACTTATAGCCCACATAGATGCCCTCGGCGTATACCAGGTACTTATTCTTGTAGAGCCCGGTCAGATTGCTGAAGGTAAAGTCACCGGCGTTCTGCATGGCGGCGGAGCTGAGAGAGTCGGCCGCGTAGGTAATGACATTTCTGCCCGAGGGGTCGGCCTGGCCGCCCAGCATCCGGGCCACGCCAATCATGCCGTAGTTGCCCGGATAGCCAATCCACAGGCAGGCGTCCACGCCATAATCGGCAAGCCAGTCCAGCTCCATAGCGTAGCCGGAATTCAGCACCACGATAATCTTGTCAAATTTCCCCGAGTTTTTAATCAGGTTCAGTGTGTCGATTTCCTCCTGGTGGAGCCGCAGCTCGGGCACACCGGCGGGGCCCTCCTGCCAGTCCCCCTGGAGACCGTGGTTCAGGTCTCCCTCCTCGCCGCCGAAGCGGCTCATGACATAGATCGCCGCGTCGCGGTAGTCGTCGGCGTAACTGCTCTCGGTACCGGCATAGGCGCTGGCGGGAATCTCGCCGATGAGGCCGGTCTTGGTGCGGGTGCCGCCGGCGGCCAAAATGGCGTTGTACACCGTCTCGTTGACTTGGAAGCCCGCTTCCTTCATGGCATCGTAGAGATTTATGCCGGTGTTGGGCGGCCCACCCGACCCGCCGTGGTAAACCGGAGTGGCGGCGGCGTACCCGAACAGGGTCACACCGGCATCGGCGCTTAAGGGCAGGGCGCCGTTTTCGTTTCGAAGCAGCACGCTGCCCTCCTCCTGACTCTGGATGAGGTAGTCCTTTTGGGCCGCGCGCATTTCCTCCATGGAGGCGTAGTCGGATTGGTAATAGTCGGTGTCTCCCGTGGCCTTGACCGCAGGGGGCAGCGTACCCAGGAAGAGATTCACGTCACCCTCGCGGGTGAAGGCCAGGCTCTGCGCGAACATGGTCAGAGAAAACACCAGCACCAGGAGGGTGCACATGCCCCGCCACAAATTTGTTTTCTTCATTAAGCATTCCTCCCAAAGAAATCTGGACGACAGGAACGGATCCTCGTCGTAAAGGGCTTGCCTCTCTTAGCCGGCGGGGGAGAAGGCGTCGGTGAAGTCGAAGGAGCTGGTCTTTACGTTGAGCTGAACCGTTGTCTCAGGGAAGGTAACGCTCTCCAGGAACTGCTCGGCGGTCCAGGGCTGGGCCGTCTCATCCGCAATGGCGGCCCCGGTGGCGGGGTCCACCGCGGCGGGAGCCACAGCCTTGCCCATCGCCTCACTCCAGCCTGCGGTGTCCGCCCAGTAGCTCTGGTCAAAGCTCTTTACCACGCGGGTGGGTGCGGTTATGGTCACGTCCAGCAGGTCCTCGTCCAAATCGTTGACCTTGGAGGTGTAGGTGCCGTAATATTTGGTGATGGAGTTGGCGCGCTCGTTGCCCTTGGCATCGTTAGTGCTCTCGGCCAGCTCCAGGGCGGAGAAGGTAGAGCCGGAGACGATGAGGCAGTACGTCTTGTCGTCCATCAGGGTCATCTCCTGCTGGGTGAAGGTGGTCAGGTAGTAATTATACTGGGGGCGCATATTCTGATAGTCAAGGCGGGCAGGACTGAGGTAGACGCCGGTAACCTTCCCGGCGCTTCCGCCGCCGCAGGCGGCCAGGGTAAACAGGGTCAGGGCGGACAGGAGCGCGGCTGCAAGTCTGGTGTGCTTTTTCATGTTCATATCCTCCTTCAATCTATCGGGGCTCTCCCCCGTGTGAGCCTCTTTAATCTATTGATTTCGCCCACACTTTTCAACAGAGACCGCACAGCCTTCCTGTTTCACAGCACAAGCTGACGGCAGGAGGGCGTCCTTTCTTGACTTTTATTGTGTAAACTGCTATATTGATAGCGCACAGAGGGGGGGCAAACATGATAAAGATTGCCATTGTAGAGGACAATAAGGAGCAGGCCGCTCTCTTGGAATCCCATATCAGGAAATACGCTACCGAGCACACAACCGCCGTGTCTGTCTCGGTGTTTTATAATGTCATCACCTTTTTAGAGAAGTACACGGCGGATTATCAAATTGTCTACATGGACATCATGATGCCCATGATGAACGGCATGGACGCTTCGCGGGCTCTCCGTGAGAAGGACGACAAGGTCACGCTGATTTTTGTGACAAGCATGCGCCAGTACGCCATTCAGGGCTACGAGGTGGCCGCCTCGGACTATATTGTCAAGCCCGTGTCCTACCCCGAGTTTGCCCTTAAATTTACAAAGGTGCTCTGCCAGCTTGGGCGCACCTCCTCATCCGACGTCCTGCTCAAAACGGACAGCGGCTATGTCAGGCTCTCCCCCTCCGACATTATGTATGTGGAGGTCAAGGGCCATCACTGTGTTTACCACACCCCCACGGAGGAGTTTCGCCAGTACCAGACCATGAAGAGCGTGGAGGCCAGTCTGCCCGACTGCGGCTTTGTCCGCTGCAACAACTTTCTTTTGGTCAATCTTTCGTACGTTTCGAAAATAGACGGCATGAGCGTTTTTGTAAACGGCGAGGAGCTGCAGATGAGCCATCCCCGGCGCAAAGCCTTTACCGGCGCCTTTGGCCAATTTATGGAGACACGGAGATATGACGATGCTTGATTTCGCTATCAAGATGCTTGGCGTCTACATGTTTCACGGCTACAGCTTAATCATGACCTTTCTTTTGTGTTTTATCTGTGTCTGCCTTTTTGCCCGCAGGCTCAACCGCCGTGGACTTTTTCTCCTCCGCCTGCTGATCTCCTTGCTGGAGGGCATCGTTCTTTGCTATCTCCTGGCCATCTGGTATACGGAAGCGGATACCCTCACGGTACGGGTGCTCTGCTACCTGGCCATTACTTTTCTGAATTTTGGCGTTTTGCTGTTTTGCTGGCAGAACAGCATAGAGGAAATCCTTCTCGCGTTCTGTTCCGGTATGGCAACCCACTGGCTTGTCGCCAAGCTCTTTCCCCTTCTGCAAAATATCCGCGGAATTGATGACCGGACCAGCATGTCCCTGTTCCATGACGGCTCAGTTCCCCTTAAAAATTGGGAATGGTGGATGCACTACACCTTTCTAATTGTAATGTACATAATTCTGGCCCATTTTTTTACCCCCAAAAGCAAGCTGATCCACAACAAGCGCACCACCCGGAATGTAATTTTCATCTCGGTAGCCACAGTGACGCTGGTGAATGTGCTTATCTGTATCTCCCGCGTCTACGAGAGCCAGAGTTTCATGCTGAGCATGGTAACCAAGGTGCTCTACATGGGTCTTGCCTTCACCGTGCTGCTGGTCTGCGCGGGCATTTTCTCCCAGAGCGAGAAGGAGCAGCAGATTATCATTCTTCAGCAGCTCTGGCGGCAAGACAAGGCCCAGTTCGAGTCCATCAAGGCCAACATGGACGTCATCAACATGAAGTGCCATGACCTCAAGCATATTCTAAATAAAATAGGGGGCAAGCTCACCGAGGAGGAGGTACTCTCGCTGCGCGAGGCCATCGAGTTTTACGACTCCAACATCAAGACCGGAAACGAAGTGCTGGATGTGGTTCTCTGCGAGAAGGCCATGACCTGCCAAAAAAACAGCATCACCTTCTCCTGCATGGCCGACGGTGCCCAGCTGGATTTTCTCACTCCGGTTCAGATCTACTCCCTCTTCGGCAATATTATCGATAACGCCATGGAGGCGGTAAAGACGCTTCCCCGCCGGGAGGAGAAAATCATTTCCCTGACCTGCCGGGTAACCGAGGACGTACTGAAAATTGAGGAATCCAACTACTTCGGCGGCACGCTGGCCCTTGCCGACGGTCTTCCCGTCACCAGCAAGGAGGACCGCTCCCGCCACGGCTTCGGCACCAAGAGCATTAAATACATCACCGAGCAGTACGGCGGCACCGTGGACATCAGCATTGTGGACAATATGTTCTTTTTGGCCATCTGCTTCCCTTTGAAGCAGGCAAAGCCGCACCGCAGCGCATAAAAAAGGCGTCTGACCCGTTTTGTGGTCAGACGCCTTTCGGTTTCCCCAAGGGTTTTGGGCCGTATTTTCTTAACTGCCCGAGAGAGCCTCCTCAAACTTTGGCAGCCACCACTCCCGGTAACCCGCCTTCGAGGGATGAATACTGTCATACAGATAGAGTGCCCGTTCCTCAGCAGTGAGGTCGTTAAACACCTCGTCCCAATATAGATCGATTATTTTCAGATCCCATTTAGCAGAAATCTCCTCCAGCGCTTCCACCATTTTTTCATAGTTTTCATCCCCCATGGGGGGATTGGTGTAAAAGTAGACCGGGCAGTTCCAGGTTTCTTTCACCATAGCAGCAATATACTCTATGGCCCCAAAGGTGGTCCCCCGATCAAATGCGGCGAGGTCGCGCACATCCGGCGCCGTAACGGTACCAAAGGTTTCCGGCGAGCCCTTGTCGTTGGTTGAGAGCTGGCAGACGAAGGCATCTATCTGCTGCGCCCTGTCGTCGGATGCAAGGTATGCGTTAAAGCGCTCCACATAGCTCCCGTTTTTTACCTCGGCAAGGGTTGTGCCGGATACCGCCTCCTTTATGCAGACAGCACCGTGCTTTTTGGCGATGAAGTCCGCCATTGACTCCTTGCCGGAGCTGGCCCCCGCTGTCACAGAGGAACCCAGCCAGTAGATGGTCTTTCCACTAAGGGGACTGTCTGAAATCTGCGGCGTTTGGGCCACGGAATATTCCTCCCGATTCCCCTTGATGGTAACAGAAATCATCTGCGTGGTCTTTTTCCCTCCGTAAGCAAACTCCGCTCCAAGGCTGGTACGGGTGAGCGGGGCATCCACCGCCATTTCCCAAGGAACATCGTTCACCACAGAGCCGTCCTTCATGGTGGCGTCAATTATAATTCCAGTGGCATCAAACTGCTCCCCCTCCTCGTAAACAATCCTGTCCGGCATCTGAACAATGGACAACCGCCAAACCGTGGCGGCGTCGCCATCGGCAGGGGCTTCTTGTTCGCTCTGCGCGTTCTCGCCGCAGGCACCCAGAAGGAGCATCAGCGTAAGTAGCGCCGCAATTATGCTGTGTTTTTTCATACCTCTTCCCTCCCTGCGGCCGCTACCTTACTCGGATGGTATAGGTGGCGGCATCGGTAATTTTCACGTCGTTATCCCCTAAGAGCTCGTAATTACCGCCTGTGACAGATATCTCGCTGCCCATGCTCCGGGGAATGCGCACGGTACCCTCGCCGCCGATGGCGCCGATGGTGAGTACGGCTTCTCCATCCGCTTTCTCAAGGCGCACGGTGAGCGTTCCCTTCTCCGTGTACTCCGTGCAGGAGAAGGACTCCAGAACGTCGGCAGGCGCGATGGTATAGGTCTCGAATCCCCCCGAGGTGGGCTGGATGCCAGCGACATATTTTGACAGAATATAGAGCGGCGCGGCGGTCCAGCCGTGGTTGATGGTGCCGTCATCAGGCCAAAACTGCTCCCAGAGGGTGTCGTACTCATCGTGCAGCATGAGGGCATAGCGGTCCAGCATACGCTTGAGGGCCAGATCCGTCCGCCCCATGACGCAGGCGGCCTCCAGAATATATTTCTCGCAGAAAGGGCTGGCCTCATAGGTGGTGGCGATGACGTTTGCAATAAGGTCGTAATCCGCCGCATCCGCCAGGCCGGACAGGGCCAGTAGGGCGTTTGCCCGCTCGTCGACATAGGGGGACTCGGCAGAGCGGAAGCCCTCCGGCGTATAATAAGCCGCGCGGAAGTTTTCCTTGATGGAGGTCATGCGCTCGGTAAAAAAGACCTTGTCCCCGTCGATCCCCAGCTCGTCCCCCAGGCGGCTGGTGAGATTGAGTGCGTAGTAGTAAAAGCCCACCTGTAAAAGATTCTTGTCGATTTTCCCCCCCCAGTCGTCCCAGGTCCAGGTTCCGGCCCTGTAAACAGGAAGCCCGTTCTCCATGTCAAACAGTTTAAGATAATCGACGCTGATCTTGTAGTAGGCGGTCATGGTCTCCACATCGCCGGAGTGAAGCCAGTAGTTATAGGCGCTGGTGAGAAACGCCAGAGACTGGATGGGAATCTCCTGAGGCTTTACGCTGGGCGCGCGGGAGGGGATGCCTCCATCCTTCCGCGTCCACGCGGCAGTGTTCAAAATTGCTTTTTTAATCAGGCGTTGGGCCGCATCATCAAAGCCGTAGAGGGCGGCATCCACCTCATTTGAGGCGTCACCCATGTAGGGGCCCCGCTCCCGCTCCGGGCAGTCCATGAAGGTATCGCGCATGCAGACCAGCACCGTGTTCTGTGCCTCCAGCCAGAGCTGGTCCAGCTGCGGCGCGGAGGAGGTAAACGCGGGGGTACGCTGGCTGTCAAATTCGCTGATTCGATAGGCGAGCCTCGTAAATGTCACGCCCGCTTCCGCTTCTATGATTAGCTTTGTGCCCGAGCGCCAGGGGTAGTTCTCATAGCTCTGTGCGCCGTCCCCCGTGACGTAGGTGTCCTTAAACGAGGAAATCTCATCCTGATACTGATAAGTATCGGTATAGACCGTGAGCCTCTTGCCCGCTGGAGCGGTGAGTTCGAAATAGAAGGTAAACTGTGTGTTGCGTGGGAGGGTCAGCTCAAGTTTGGTGTCCTGCGCAAGCTCCCTTCCCACATAGTCCCCAGCCTGTTCAAAGTCCACTCTGTCGTAAAAGCAGATGGGGTCAATCATGGCATCATAAAGGCCCCCAAAGGGCAACTCTCCTGGCTTTGCCACGAGAGCTGCATCCTCCCAAGCGCTGTCGTCAAACCCCGGCGCCATCCAATCGCCGATGGCGTCCCGGGCGTCAAAATAGACGTTGCGCTCCGCCAGCATGGAGGCCTGCGGGTAGTTGGGGTAGTCGGCCCCCGCCGTGCGGCGGTTCTTGTAGGCTTCCAGCTTCAGGGCCTTGAAGGAGCTGTCCGAGGCAACGGTTTGGCTTCCGGCCTTCAGTTCAAAAAGCAGTCCCGCCTGGGGAAACTCGTCCCCATTTTCGTCGGCCATAATGGGAACAATGGAGCCGTCTCCTGAGCGCCCGTTAAAGGCCACCTGAAGGGCAATCACGTTCTCCCCCCGCTTTAGGTTGGTGAGCTCCACCTCGTCGTAGTAGCTGTCATAAGGCGTGGGCCCCCGCTTCGGCGATCCGTCCAGCACCACCATCTCGCCGTTGACCCACAGGACATATTTGTCCACAGCGGAGATAAACGCGGTGGCGGAAGTGATATCCTCATCCAGCGTAAAAGTCTTGCGGAAGGCCACGTAGCTATCCTCTGAGCAGCTCTTGGTCCAAATCCAGTCTGCACTCCAGTCGGTCTTTTGATACGCCTCAATGGCGTCTGGATACGCGAGATCAGAGCGGTCTGGCGCACCTCGATTAGGAACCCCGCTACTCTCGGCGGCATTAGGGCCAGGCGTACTTTCTTCTTTTCCTTCTCCTTTTCCTGTACACCCGGCCAACAGCGAAAAAAGGGAGGCAGTGCACAGTATGATGGCAATACACCTTGCCAACAGTTTTTTCTTCATCTCATCTTCTCCTCCGTTATGGCACTTTCAAACAAGAAACTGCACATTATTCTGCTCAATTGTACACAACATACGAAAAAGGAGAATCGCATCCGCACAGACTTCCATCCTCACGGCATAAGCTTTTCGCCAGTCTGGTTTTGAAGCATGTCCTTGGCAAGCAAATAGCAAGATTGAGAGGAGTACGGGGAGGCATTTGCTTCCCCGTACTCCGGTTTGTATTTGCTATGCCGCCTTCCGAAATCGAAGCCCCTGCGCCCGCAGGGACAGCTCCTGAGAGAGGAACTTGAGGGCGGAGAACTCATCGTCCAGCCCTGTCAGTTCCCGGCGCAGAATGTCCTCATAGTGCCGCTTTTTCTGCTCCAGCGCCTCGATCTTCAGCACCCACCGCTCCATGACGGAGGGGCTTTGGCTGCCGCTTTTGATGAAGTAGTCGGCTCGCTCCAGATACTCGGCGATCTCCTTCTTCACGGCGGAGTAGAACTCCTCGGTCATCTTCTCCCGCTGCTTGGCGTCGTCGATAATGTAAAAGGAGTTTGCCATCAGGGCGGTGTCGTTGCGGTTGAGGCCGCTCAGCGTTTCGATAAAGTCCTCGAAAATATCCGCCTTTTCCATCTGGAACCGGGGGATAAAATAGAGGTGGCCGTTGACGCTGACCTTGGTGGCCTCCATGCTGCGCAGGAAGTTTAGACAAATCGTTTCAATCTGCTTGCGGTTGGCGCACTGCTGGTAGAGCTCGAACAGCTCCTCCGCCCGGTGGCAGAGGGCCTGCGCGTCCACCTCGCTGTCGTAGACCAGGTTGTCGTAACCAAACAGGCCGTCGCTCTTATCAAAGCTGATGTTGGCCAGCTTCTCATAGTGATTGGTCTCCCGGTTCATGGTTTCCTTGAGAAGCTCCCGGGACAGCACCCCTTTTCTGCTGTCGTTGTCACGGCAATAGACCTGATAAATCCGGGTCTCGCCGCCATCTTTCGCGACAATGCGCTGCTGGATGTCCCCTGTGGCGCTGCGGAAGGCGTCGGCCAGTGAAAGCCGTTTCCCGCCGGCGTAGGGGATGCCCATGCTGTCGCACAGCTCGGAGAGCTGCTCTCTGTCCACCAGGATATTGGAGAGAGAAAAGTATAGGAACTTACCCAGCATATTGGCGTCATCGCCGCTGCTGGTGCCTACGATATTCTTAAATTCAACAATGCTCATTCTAAAATCTCCGTTCCTATTCATTTGCGGCCACTCGGCTGAGGAAGTAATCATCCACACCCTTGTAGGCCGGATTCCACGTGTACTTTGAATATTTGAGGTGGGGCAGCTTTTTTTGTATCTCCTGCCGCATGGCGAGGATACCGCCCCGCACCTGCGGGTTGGTCATCTGGTCCATATCCATGGCTTCCACGGCCTCGGTGACGCCCAAATCCATCAGCGTGTCCGTCAGACCCCGAATGGCGTTGATGCCGCCAGTGCAGACGAACAGGGCATCCTTGGCGAGGAAGCTGGCCACGTCACCCTTGAGCGGCCCCTCTGTGATGTAAGCGCGCTTGCGGGTGCGGTCGCCGGTGACATGGACCCACGAATAGCTGCGGGTGCCGTTTGGCATGGACTTGTCCCGGCTGGACAGCCAGCGGTATTTCCGGTTGGGCTGACTGGCGTCGTCCAGGCGAATCTTCATGCCTTGGATTAGCCCCTCCTTATCCCGCACAGGAATGAGGAAGCCGTTGGGCCCGGCAAACGTCCATACGTCCTGCTGGGTAAAGAAACCGGGCAGACCCAGCAGCTCGTGGTTCATGTCCACCAGCTTGGCGAGTAAGCGCCGTGCCTGGGGCGTTTCCGGCATACTGCGGTAGCCGTTTTCCATGATGCGCGCTTCGGACAGCCCACGCTCCAGCAGGTTTTCACGGTGCCGCTGGGAGAGCGTCAAAAAAGACAGCATCTCCTCATAGGCCGCGTGGCGCTGCTGGAGCGGCAGGGGCTGCCGCTCTGTGTTTTGGGGCTCCGGCTGGGACGGCATAGGATAGACCTTGCCGCCCGCAGCCAGCGCCCGGAATGCCTCTTGATTGCTGATCTCCTTCACCCGGGCGTACAGCGTGACGCTGTTGCCCGTGGCGTTGCAGAGATTGCACCGATACTGGTCGGTCTCGGTATTGAGGCTCAAATGGTATTTCCCCTTGCCGTGGTCGCCGCAGAAGGGGCAGCTCGCCTCGACCTCGGAGCGCCTGAGCGTCCAATCATCGAGGACAAGCCCACACCGTCTGGCCACGTCCACAATGGGGATTTTAATGTAGGGACGTTTTGCCAAGCGGCGTCACCCTCTCTGCGGTTTTGTGGGGTTATGCCGCCTTGCTTTGCGTCCGGTGGATGCCACCGGCCTTGACCGACAGCTCCGCCATGGGTACACATTTTGCCATAATGACCTGCCCGGTGGGGGTAACGTTGGATAGCTCCTCCACGGACTCCATGTTATCGACAAACACGGGATAATTGCGCCCGGTGAGCCGCTTTATCAGCTCGGACACCTCCATACCCGCCCGGATTTTCTCGGAGAGGGAGAGGCGGTCATACCGGCGTCCGTTGTAGGTAAAGCGAAACACGTCCTTGGCCTCGCCGGTGGTCTTTACCACATCGTAGAGGGAGATGGCCACCCGGTTCATCGTAAGTCGGGAGAAGGTCAGCTCCGCCCGGTGGCTCACATAGGAGGCCACATTGGTAATTTGCTTTTTTAGGGCGGTAATTTGTGTCTGGGCCTGCTCGATCCGCGCGTCATAGTCCTCGGCGGAATCCATGCTGACGCTTTTGAGGGCAGCCAATTCGGCTTCCACCGTCCGGCGCTCCTCCCGGAAATTTTGCAGAGCGTCGTATTCCTCCTGATTCAGCGTGCCGAACTCCAGGGTGGCGGTCAGCTCTTGAATGCTCTGCCGCAGGGCGTCCAGCTCCTTTCCGCGCTGCTCATCATCACCGTTCTGCGCTGCGGCATCGCGGGCAGCGGCCGCCTCCTCAATGCTGCGCTCCAGTGCGGCAACATCGTCGGCCTGGAATTGCAGAAACGTGTCTTTGGCCTTCTGTTCCAAATTCCGCAGCTCATCCCGCTGGGCCGTCTGCTCTTTACCGGCGACGCCGATTTCCCGAATGACATTTTTCAGTTCTTCCCGAACGCTGCCGATGTCCCCATCGGTGACGGCGCGGTGGCAGGTGGGACACACCATCCCGGGCTGAAAGCCCTGATAGAGCGCCAGCTCCCGCTGATACCGCTGGCCCAGTGTCTTAATCTGCGCTTCGGCCTCCGCGATGGGCTGGGCGTACTTGGGTTCATACTGCGCGGCTCTACGCTCGGCCAGCTTCCGGTGCAGCGCGGCAATTTGCCGATCCAGCTCTGCCGTGGCGGAATTTTCTCCGCCCTCCTTGGCAAGCTCCTCGTACCGGGCGCTGAGGTCCACCATCTGCTCCCGCAGATCGGCCAAATCCATACCCAAAAACTGCTTTTCCTCCAACGTGCCGATTTCCGCATGGAGTGCGGCCAACCGCTCTGCCCGCTGGGTGGATTTTGTTGACCCGTCACGGCGCTGCGTCTCGGCAAGGTCTTTTTGGCCGGTCAGGTAGATGACTGTTTCCTCCAACTCCCGGACGGATTCCCTCTGACGCTTGAGATAGACCTCCGGCGACAGCAGCGATTCCCCCTCCAGGGAGGCGCGGACCTCCTCGCTGAGCGCCGCCAGCACCTCCTCATGGGTGACCGCCGGCAGATACCGCTCCAAAAGGTTTTTGCCGCTGTCCCCCAGCTCCTCAATAAAATAGAGGGGATTGAAGATGGAGAGGAACACGTCTTTTTCGCCAAACAGATCGGTCAAATTGTGCTGGCGAATTTCATAGCCGTCGTAGGTGATGGTCATGCGGCTTTTATACCGGGTACGGGTCAGCTCGTGGGCTGTGCCAGCGTCATCGGTAAAGCGCAGGGCGACAAAGAGCTCAGGCGCATCGTCGCTGTGGAGCCGGTCGATGCCCCGCTCCCCAAAGAAGGGTAGCCCGGTAACGGCAAAGGCGATGGCGTCCGCGATGCTGGACTTTCCCTTACCGTTGCCGCCGGTGATGATGGTGGGGTTGCCAAAGGCAAGCTCGGTCGGTTCCAGATAGGATTTGAACCCCGATAGGCTCATGCCGGTAATAGATAAGCCGGATAATTTGTCCATGCTGAGTTACACCTCCATATTTTATTGTTTAGGCCGCCTGCGGAGCAGGGGCGACCACTTCAAAGCTATCCAGCATGAAGAACACCACGGCATCCTGTCTGCGCTGGGTCAGCTTGACGTTTTTCAGACGTACGCCGGGAGAAAGGTCGCACGCTCCACGGGCAAACGCATTGACGCGCTTACCGGCCTGATCTGCCAGCACTACGCTGGTGCTGGTGCTGTTCATGCCCTTTTGCACCTTGGCTGTCTGAACGGTGTATTCCCAGTCAGGCTCCGCGGGCTTGGGGAAGGGCGTGGTTTTGCCGCTGGGTGCCGGTGCGGGCGGGGGCGTCTGCGCCGGTTTTGGTGCTTCCTGCGCAGGAGGTGTCTCCGCCTTAGTCGCGCCCGGCACATCCTTGGGCGTAAGCTGCGCCTGGGTGCCACCTGCGGGTGCGGGGAGCAGGTGAAGCCCATCCAGCACATCCAGATATGCCCGGTTCAGCTTGGATCGCTCGCTGTTTTTGATGCCAAGGCTCTTCCCGCTCTTTTCGATGTCCACCCAGACCGTATCCAGATTGTAGAGCACCCGGCCGATTCCCCAGTGGACGGCGGCCCGCTTCATGCTGTCGGACAGACCGCCCTTGACGGGCTCCACGTCGGTGTCCTCGGCGCCGTCCCATTTGGTCACCCAGCCACGGCTCTCAAAGTAGATGGAGATGCCGCAGATTTGAGCGTCCTTCTTGCCAGCGCTGTGCCATGGCTTGTACTCGTTATGCCAGTTCTCAGGCCCCACCACGTCGTCCAAGCGGTTCATGATGGCCCGGTTGGTGACGTAGGGCACGGCGAGGCCGCGCATTTTTTCCTCAGACGCCCGCTGAAGGCGCCATTCCAGATCCTCCGGCGCAAAGGGCTGAGCCAGCGCCGCTTGGATTTCCCTCGGGGTTTTTTCTGTCATGCCTTGCCTCCCTTAATGAAGTCGCCCAATGTCTTATGGCTGGGAACCAGCAAATCGGTGTAGTAGTGAGAGGGCTCTTTCCCCTTCATCTGCTCCAGCAAGTCCCGGTACTCCAGCTTCAGTGCATTGTTACCTTTTGAAAAATGGTCGTTGTTATTGGGTATCCGCAGGATATGGCCGGGCAGGGTTCCCAGCCGCGCGGGGTCCTTATAGCGCGGCAGGGCGTTATTCCCCACACAGATGCTTCCGTCAAAGGACACGTTGGAGAATGGGTAAAGGAAAGTCGGGGTGTCGGCTGTCAGCCGCTCATCCTTCACCACGCACACCCGGCACTTGGCCACCTTTCCTTCTGCCGGCATATACCGCAGCTCAAAGACCAGACGCGGCAGCGGGAAGCCGGGATAGCTCGTACCAAAGTAGCTGACATCCGCGCACAAATCAGGGTAGCGGATGTAGTAGGAGGTGTACTTGGGCGTCATGACCACCGAAATACATCCCTCCGGCAGAAAGCCTGTGGCATGGGTTTCGTCGTCGTATCGGCTGCTCAAAAAGCACTTTGCCAACGTTTCCGGCGCAATCAATTTTCGGGAAATAATGCCCTTCTTCTCTTGCTCTACCACGATTTCCGCTCTGCTGGGTGAGATACGCAGAATGGTGTCACAATATTTTTGCATTATGCCGCCCTTCTTTCCTCCATATTTTCTGGGATAGGCAGTGCCACAACCTTCTCGCACTCCAGCTTCCCCAGTTCTCGACGCAGGCGCTCCGTGCCGCTGGTAAAGGCGTCTCGGATGTCCAGCAGACCATTTGGCACCTGGTAGTGACAGCAAAATTCGGGACTCAAAAGTAGTACCAGCTTGCATCCGCTGTGACCCTGCGGGTCGGTATGGATTTCAAAGTCATATGAATAGTCTTGAAAAGCGAAGCCATTGCAGATGGCCTGCTTCATTTCTGCCCGATAGGAATTTTCCCGAACGGAACACTTCGTTTTTCGCTCGTATTCCTCACACAGACGGTAAAAGTCGGTGATCATGGAGTCAAAGAAAACGTATGTTTCGATTTCCGCGCTGTCGTTACAGTAGTTTCGCGTGTCCTCAAATATCTGCCCAATCCCATCACAGGCAATTTCAAACACCATGTCGCTGTCAATCTCGTCATTTCCGTAGACCGTCAGAATTTGATCGGCACAGCCGTGGTCATACATCTGCTTTACGGTGTAAAGGCTCTCCCACAGCCAGCAGTCCAGTTCAACCATAGCGGCACCTCAGCAGAATGCGCGCGCCCGGTGTGCGGCTGGCGCTACATTTGCAATATCTCCCACAAACTGCTCCATCTTGTAGCTGACCGCGCAGAGGTCATCGCAATAGCCGGAGGCTACACGCAGGTCGATGTCCTCAAATTCATCATAGTCAATATCGCCGTAACAAACGCGCGCTCCTCTGAGCAGTGGACGAATCAGATACTCCAACAGATAGGGGTTTACCTCCTCCGTGGAAACGGGCTCGCCCGCCGCTGCCTGAGAAAAACGTTTGGACAGCAGCTTTAAGTCAAGATTCATTCCGCATCCTCCACCACCAGCGTGACCATGCACAGGGCATAGCTTGGCAGATGCCCCAGAACATCCTCATTCAGCGTGTCTGCGGCAAACGCCTCTTTACGGGCCAGATAGTATACGCCGCAGTCGGGCAGCAGCTCGCCGGTAATCATACTCATATGCCACAGCATATGGGCGCCCATCGCTTCCCCGTCGCCCTTGACCTCCATTCGGAACACGGAGATTCCGGCGTCCTCATTCTTGGCAATGGGCTCCAACCCATCGAGAAAACCCTTCATATGGAACTGAATCGCTCTCTCCTGTTGTGTCTTGGCGGCCTCATAAAAATAGAGGAACAGGGCAGGCTCGCTCTTGCCCAGCACCACACCGTACGGGTCGCTTAACGTCTGACCCCACGCAGCCGTGGCCGGCTCGAATCGGGCGTACAGCTTTCCCAAGCTGGGGGTGAGCAGCCGCGTGACCTTGCCCCACACCTCTGTGCGGAGCATCCCTTCATTTTGTGCCCCGGTGTCCACAGGGACGACCACGGCCAGATGATTGAAACGCATAAATTTCCTCCTTCACGTCAACGCCCGAAAGCCTTGTGGCGTCAGGACATTGAATACCATTTTGTTGCTGATGACTTCCTTGATTTCCTGCCCTATGTGCTTGCCGCCGGCACTGAATTGTTCCTCAGTTTCCACGCGCCGCACCTTGACGATGCGCCCCTTGATGACATGGGGTGTGTCGCACTCAATGAGGCCGTTGATCATGCCGGAGCCGCCCACAAGGCCGATCTGCCCAATGGACAGCGGCAGCAGCGGGTGCTTCCCGGCACTGTCCAGCTCGCTTTTCGCCATGAGCCTTTGAAAGCTGTTAGATTGCCGGAGCTGCTGCTCCAGCTCTTTCTCATTAAACCGCTCGCCCTTAAAGACATCCACACTTTTGGGTACATTGGGCAGGGCATAGCGGCCCTCCTCCAGCTCGGTCACACAGGGAATATTGGCCGGGTCAAGAGAATACCGCTCCAGCCGCCGGGCGTTTTCTGGATCATCGTCCCGCCGCTTCCGCAGACCCAGAATGACCGCCTGCTTAAACTTTTTGAACTCCCCGTCGGTAAAGCGCCAGACGGATAAGTCCGAAAAATTGTCGCTTAAAATGCGGCACACATCCGCCGTCAGCCGGTAGTAGGGAATAATGTAGATAAGTAGCCCTCCCGGCATGAGATGGCCGAGACTTTCGATGAGGAACCGCTTTTCGTGCCGGGTTCTGCCGCCACTCTCATTGAGAACGGACAGGTACGGCGGGTTTAAGAGCATGGCGTGGAACGCCTCGCTGCTGATGCGGCTGTGGAAGAAGCTGCCCATGCCCACGCGGTGGAGCCGCGTCTGAGCCTCCTCTGCCCGGCATTCGTCCAGCTCCATGCCGTAGGCATAGCAGTTGTTCCCATCGGCAAGCTGGCGCAGGGCCTTTCCGCACCCACAGCAGGGGTCCAGCAGATTGGTGGTGACGCCCTCCGGGAACCGGATGCCCCGCAAAATGTGGGCAATGTTGTCCGGGTCGGTGGGATAATAGCCCATGCGGACATTGTTCATCAGCCGTCCGATGACCGAGGCGTTGACGGTACTTGCGTTCTCCGGCAGCTTTTGAGCGAAGCCTGTCAGAGCTTCATAGACCGGCTTGTAGACATTGGACATGAGGTTGAACCCAGCCAGCCCCGCTTGGAGCTTTGCCGCCGTCTGTGCGGCGGCGTACTCCTCCATCTCCAAAAAGGCCAACCGCGCGTCGCCCAGTGCCTCCACCAGGTGCTTGTGTGTCCGTTGCAGCTCCCCGTGGGCCTCCCGCGCCCGCTCCAAATTGGCGGTACGGAACTTTTCCACGCGGGCCCGGTTGACCAGCAGCAAATCGCTCCCTTTCAGAATGGCATACCGCGCCTGGCTCAGCTTTTCGGCTGCGTAGTGGATGGGTGTCTCAGGCTGCCCGCTCATAGTCGCACTCCTTATGCAGCGCGCCCAGACGGCCCAAGAGCTGCCGGTAAGACATAGACTCCAGCTCGGAACGCCGGATGTAATGGTTATAGCCGCCCTTGTGGTCCTGCATGGTGCGAATGCTGTGATAACACAGCACCTGTTCCGGCAGATAGCAGGGCTGCTCCAGACAGATATGTATGCCGCCATCCTCCCACATCCCGGTGAGGCAGCACTCCCCGGAAACGGCAATGCCCGCGGCGTTGGCGGTCACTTTGGCGTCCCGAAGCTGCAGGTCCTTTGCCAGAGTGCGAAGAAAAGCCTTGCCCGTGTTCAGGAATACCTTTTTGTCCCCGTTGGGGCCGCTCTCACGCTCACCCCAGATGTAACTCAGGTCTTGGGACAAAAGGCGGGCCAGCTTGCGCATATGGTTCTCCTGGGATTGGATTGACATAGGGAAATCCTCCTTCAAAAATTAAAATGGGCAAGGGAAATCCATCCCTTGCCGCATAAATTGCCCTGCCGCTCATGCGGCGGGGCGCACCACCTGTGCTGTGTCAAAGTCAAACACAGGCGCGTTTTCCTCCGGCGTGCCGGGGATGAGCCGCAGCGTATAGCCCGACTCCCGCGCCAGCTTGAACTGGGCGATAACCCGCTTCAGCTCGAAATCCTCCATCTCATCCTCTGCCATGTCCTCCGGCCGGATCAGTGGGTCCATCTCATGCTCTTTGGGAATGCTGTCGTCCATAGGTTCAAACTCCGCATCCATGACTTCAACTGCCCCGGACTTCACGGGCCTGACAAAGCAAGACAGCCAAAAGGCCCGGAGCGCGGACGCCAGCAGCGTCATGACCAGTCCGCGCTTCTTCGGCGTAAGGTTGATGACCTCAGCCGCCTTCACCTCATCAACGTCGCTGAGCGCCACAGTCAACCTGCCAGTCTCCACATAGGCTGCGGAGAGATGACAGGACACGGCGGCGCTGTCCGACGCAAACACCTCCGGCGCACTGACCCGCTTGGCGATCAGTCGCTTGCAGGTGACGACGTTTGCCTCCAGCTCATCGGCACGGATAACATCGGCAGAAATGCTCTCGGCGTGAATAACGCCATTGCCGCAGATGTACTTGGCGCTCACGCCGTAGGCCACCTCCAGGCAGCCCTTGACAATCAGGTTCTCGGTTGCGACAGACTCATAGCGCACGGTTTCTCCCTTGGGGATAAAAATGGTTTTCATAGTGCAGTTCTCCTTATTTTACAGTTTAGGCGGTCATGCCGCCTGCTTTGCCGCTTCCTTTAGGTGCATGGGCAGAACGAGGGTTTTGCGGCCGTCATCGGCGCGCAGCACAATGGGACCGTTAGGGTGCGACACCTCTACGATGACGCGCTCCTGATCCCCAAACGATTTCATAGCCTCCAGCATGTAGTGAACCTGGAAACCGTACACGATTTCGGCGGTTCCCTCCACATTGATTTTTCCCGAATACTCTCCATTGGCAGTCATGACCGACAACCGCCCGGCGCGAAATGCCACCGGCTGGTGTACGGGCTGGGTGACAAAGCTACTCAAATAGGTAAGCTCCCGGGCGTACTCCTTTGGGCTGACCCGATACCGTTCCCGGCAGGAGGTGGGGAACACATTCTGCGGACGCAGCGACTCTCCCTCCAACAGCCGGAACAGCGCAGTCACGCCGTTCTGCGTCACCTGAAGATACCGTTTGCCCACGGACAGGGTGATGACCCCCGCGGGAAAGAGGGCACGCCAGCCCTTGAACATCCACACTGGCACCAAAAAGGGCTTTGCCGCCTCCATCTGGTCGTTGTCCACCACCGCCATCCGATAGCCGTCCACACAGTAGATTTCCCGGCCTAAAAAGCTGACCGCGGACATCACCGGGCGGCTTTCCGCATGGATACTCGCCGCGTAGCTGACCGCGCCGACTTTTTCCAGCAGCTCACCGCTGTCTGCGTGGTAGGTCTGCACCGCATCCTCCGAGGGCATCACGGGGTAATCCTCAGCCGGTTCTACAAAAAACTGGCTTTCCCGTCTGCCGCAGACCAGCTTGACCTTGGGTAGCTTTTCGTCCGGCGTAAACGTGACATACAGCGGCTCGGTTTGCTTATCCAGCATTTTGAGCACTTCCTTGGCGTTGCCCAGCACAAAGGAAAAATCATCCCCCTCGGCGGGCAGCTCTATCACGCCCCACTGCTCCAAATCCGTGGCGGTCAGTGTGCAGGATGTCCCGGTAAAGGCGACCTTGACCTGCTCCAATATGGGGACAGGGCTGCGCCTTGCCGCCAGCTTCATTACCCTGCTCAGGGCGTCCGCGAAATCCTGTGCAATTACCATTCCATTCATGCCGCGTTACTCCTTTTTCTTGTCTTGGCCAGCGTGGGCCTGACATTGATCATGTTTGTGGCAAAGGTGACCTGCCGCACGGAGCTGTCGCCCCGGGCTAGGATGTTATAGACCATATCCACCACCGCCGTGGCCGCCGTGATGTTGGCGGCGATGCTCTGGGGCGCGGAGACAGACGCCTCGGCGCAGGAGAGCTCGGTGGGGAATTTGTCAGTGTCCTTCAGCACCTCCGGGTAGACCGAGGCGATGGGCCGGTACATGGTTTTTCCGTTTCGCCGGACGCCGCAGACCACCTGGCCAGTGTGCTCACCGTTGCCGCTGTCAATGTAGATGAGCTCCTTTGCCTGATTGAATACCGTGTGGCAGAGCTTACGGCTTTTGTTGTTATCCACAGCGCCGATTAAAATGACCAGCTCCGTGGTGGTGTCCCTGGCGTAGCCGCTTATCTGCCACTGCGTCGGCGCCAGCAGCTCCCGCAGCTTCTCCTCGCTCTCGATGAACGCAGGCACATACTCCGTTTCCAGACCGAATACAGCGGAATACCGCTCGGCCAGCACCTGGGCCTTGTTCTCTCCCAGGTCGGCGGGGGTGAAATTCTGCCGCACAAGGTTTTTCGGTTCTACAACATCACCGTCGCAGATGATGAAGCGCACGGGGCGCTCCAGGGCATACAGCAGACGGTAAAGGTGTGGCGCGATATGTCCCCCGGTGCCGCCGGCGCCCAGCATGACGATTTTGACCGGGCGTTCTCTTGAGAATTTCATACTGGTATCGCCCCCGTCAGGCCCTCCAGCAGAGATCCGGTGGACATACGGAACGTGCGCCCATGAGGACGGGGGCACACGTCAGCTTGTCGCGTCACATTTTTCAGCCACTCGTTGGGAAAGCACTGATCCATGCTCTCCAGCACCGTGGCCGGGTCAATAGGCTGATAGACGCCACCACAGGAGGCGCGGGCGGTAATCGTCGGATAGAACCGGTCCAGCCGCCCCACCACCAAATAGAGCCGGGTGGCTCGCTCGTCCGCGTCGTCCACATAGGAGAACTTGGCCTCCATGTCGTTATGACTATGGATGTCTGCGTAGTGCAGGTATCGGTCCTCCGGCAGTGTTTCCGCGCACAGGTCGGCGGAGATGTAGGCCTTGGACACCTCCTGCTTGGGAATGTGAACGGTAAATTCTTCTGCCGTCCGGTCCCAATAGATGTGGGCCAGCGCCTCAAAGGTGCCATCCTCATTCATAAAGCTGCGAAAAAAGGTGATGACCTGCTCCACGAGCGCTTTGGGTATCAGGGGGAGGGCCGGGACGAACCCGGCCCTGACCATCCCAAACTCCAGGATGTTGTTTTTGGGGGCGATGAATTCGCCCATTTCAGTCTTGCGCAGCTCGTAGACCTGTCCGTCTCTGGCAGGAATGAGGCAGATCGTTTTGTCCGATTCCTGCGCCTCCTCTATGCTGCCGAACACGCCCTTGTAGGAGGCGATGCCCTTAGACTGCATGGTGACGGTGGGCTTGACCAGGCACTCCGGGGTTTCGCCCTTCGTCTTTTTGAGGTTATCCAGAAACGTCTTAGACTTCTCCAGCTCCTCTTTGACCGAGGCGATGGTGGTACCCTTTGCGTCGGTAATCACCTTGCTGCTCTTGCCGTAGTCCACCCGCCAGGAGACCTTTTTGCCCTCACTAAGCTCCGGGAAATCGTCGGCCTTGGCAATGCGCAGCTCCTCAAAGGTCATTGAGGTGTCCGCAATGTCCTCCTTGGCGCCGCCGTAGGAAAAGACGGGCGGCTTATCAAAGAGGGAGAGCGTTGTCTGCTGGGGCGCCAGTTGTACCGCAGGGACTTCCGTGGCGGAAAAGGCGGCCTCAATCAGGTTGTTGGGCGTCTCCACCGGCGCAGGCGCAAGTTCCGGGGTCGGCGCTTGGGCAGCAGGCTCGGTCACAGGCTGCGCCGGTGTTGCCACAGGCGCGGGGGGTGCGGCAAAGGGGTTCTCCGCCGGTTCGCCGCCACCAAAGATGGCGCTGATATCCAGGCCGTCCTCGCCCAGATCACCAAAGTCCAGTCCGCCGTTTGCATTGTTTTCACTCATACAGGGTTCCTCCTTCAATTTGTTGGAACGCAAAAAAAGACCGCAATCGCCCCTGATGAGGCAATTACGGTCTTTCTGGTTCCTATTTTCGTATTCTTGGTCGTGTGCGCGGCGTCGGAGGGCAGACTGCTCCCCCGGTGCTTTTCCATCCGCCCTTACATCGCTCCGCCCTACTATGCTCCGCCCTTAAATACATTCCTATCGTAACAGGAAAGACTACCGCTGTATAGGTGGAGTTCTATCACATGGCGATACGATGATTTTAAGCTAGAGAATAAAGTGGCGCAATCGTTGTGTTTTCCGCAAGAAGAAAGTATAATTACAATATCAGTAAAATGCAAAAGAAAAGGCTGTGGCGCGGGCAGAGAGATATCGGGATTTTCAGATGGTGCATTGTCCACAGTGTGTGAATAATGTACCGGAGCAGATAAGCAATAAGCAATGCTGTTTTACATCATCTCTGGCAGAGAACACGAACATAATGCATTAAAAGCAGCGCGACATTTACGTAAAGTTCATCATTTAGCGCGTCATGGGAGTCTATAGAAGCATAGCAAAATATGGTTTGGAGTTCAGAGTAATTTCAGTTTGATATGCTATTCTATCTATGCTAAGACTTATTTTACACAGGAGGTATCAATGAAAAAAGGAGTTACGGTCCTTATCACAATTTGCTTCGTTGCCGCTATAGTTATTTTAAGCAGCTCACAAAAAGCGCTGTCTTATTCTGTTACTACACAAGGAATCGCAACTTTACTTAATGAAGCCACTTCTATTAGCAGCAGCATATATGTAAAGTTCAAAAGCCAGGACACTGTTGAATTTTTTGAAATCGCCCTTAATAGCAAACTTGAAAATATATTAAATATAGAACGCTGGAGTCTTGCTTCGGAAAATGTGCCCACCGATTCATATATCGTCTTACGATTTGGTGAAGGGTATGAAATTGTTTTATACAACAACCACACCATTTACGTTGAAGACACTTACGCACTAGCGGGGACATACCCGAGCGCATGTTACATTACCGAAGGCTCGATAACCAATGCGATATTGGCCTATATAAAGTCTAGTGGAATACCTTGTTATAAAATTGAATCAATGTTTATCAATTAAAAGATAATTACTTAATATTGTCGGTTTATTTACTCCTTCCACTTATCTCATTTTTGTTATGCAAAAGGATTAGATTGGTACAATGTTGGCCTACTGTTAATTGTTAAACTGAAGAAAAAGTCGTATTAATTATAGTGCGTACTCTTGGGACCAAGACGGCCATTTTAAATTTAACTTTTTGTTTAAACCATGCGTTTTCTTCAGGACTTCCGCGCTTCGTATTATCCATATAACACCCAATAGAGATGTATCTGTGTTGTTGCAGGGAATCAAAAAAGCCACCGTCGAAAGACGGTGGCTTTTTTGATTCCCTGCGAAATACTCTCATAGCTGGACTAGGTACTTAGAGAATGTGGCACAGTTAAGACAAAGCCTATACACTCACCGCCGTTTGCGCCTCTTTATCTGCCGTTCGCACGGAAATGGAGACAGCTTCCGCCGCAGGAGAACCATTTGGGGTGTGTTTATTGAGAGGAAATCAGAAAGCGGATATAGTGAATTTACCCAAAAGAGCTGCAAAAAAATTGCGGCAACAGCAAATATCTTACGAAACAGAAAAGGAGGTAACCCGCAAACCAATCCCCACGATTTCTGGAAGGAGAGATGGAAACATGAAACAAAATAAGCGCGCAGTTCCCGGTATTACCATTATTTCAATTTTACTGGTCGTGCTGCTGCTGACAAACGTACTCCTGAACAGCTTTGGCGCTACTCTGTCGGGCTATCTGGGAGGTGGCAGCACCGTGGTGGCAGATCCCAGCGGCGACGGAAGCGAAACCGGAGCAATTTTGACCGAGGAGGAGTGCCTCATTGAGGGCCGCGAGATTGTCACCGAGCTTGCGGCTGAGGGCTCGGTCCTCCTGCGCAACGAGAATAACGCCCTGCCTCTTGCAAAGGGCACCAAGGTAACCATCCTGGGCGCCCAGTCCTACAACTATGTCAACGGCGGCACCGGCTCGGCCGGCGGCAAGTACGACGAGTATACATACACCATGAAGGAGGCCTTTGACGGGAGCAAAACCCAGGGCGGCGGTCTCAGCACCGAGAAGTACCTGGACGTGAACGAGAAGGCCTGGCTCTGGCTGGAAGCCGCCGTGGGCGGTGCTCGCAATGTGGACACCACCGGCGAGTACATGGGCCACACCGGCACAGGTGAGCTTACCGCCTTCTCCGGCTCCGAGTACAAGGAGAACAAGGACAACTACGGCAACGGCGATTGGGGCGGCTTCAAGCGGGTGTGTGAGTTTACCCGCGAGGTCTACGAGAACCACAAGGCCGACTTTATGGCAGACGGCTATAATGACGTGGTCATCGTCAACTTTGCCCGCTCCGGGGCCGAAGGCGCGTCCCCGGTCATGGACTACGACGGCGACGGTGTGGCCTCCACCGGCACCACCTATCTCCAGCTCAGCCAGGACGAAAAGGACCTGCTGAAGTTCTGCGCCGAGAATTACGCAAAGACCATCGTGCTCATCAACTCCTCGGCCGCCGTGGAACTGGGTGAAATTGAGCAGGAGGAGTATGGCGTGGACGCCTGCTTGTGGATTGGCCACCCCGGCGAGGCGGGGCTGGTGGGCGTGGCCCAGATTCTGACCGGGGCGGTCACCCCCTCCGGCAAGCTGGCGGACACCTATGCCTACGATATGTCCACCATGCCCTCCTTCTATAACAACGACGACAATAAGTATACCAATGTGTCCACCATCGTGTCCGGCACCGGCAACTCCTCTAATTTTGGCTACTACCAGTACGAGGAGGGCATTTACGTGGGCTACCGTTTTTACGAGACTGCCGATGCCGCGGGCTACTTCGACAGTGCTGCCTTTACCTCTCACGAGTGGAAAAACGGCAAGGCCAGCGGCTACGACCAAGTGGTGCAGTATCCCTTCGGCTACGGCCTAAGCTATACCACCTTCTCACAGGAGGTCACCGCCAGCGATGTGAAGCTGGAGGCCCATGGCACTAACAGCATAACTGTAAAAGTGACCAACACCGGAGACACTTACTCCGGCAAGCAGGTGGCACAGCTCTATATGGAGGCCCCCTATGCCACCGACCCCACCTGCGGCATCAAGGGCACCGGTCTCCAGAAGGCCGCTAAAGTCCTGGTGGGCTACGCCAAGACCAATCTGCTGGCCCCCGGCGAGAGCCAGGAGGTTACCATCTCCTTCCGCACAGACGACCTGGCCTCTTTCGACACCTATGGCCACGGCTGCTACGTGCTGGAGCAGGGTGAGTACCTCTTCCACATCGGCGAGAACGCCCATGACGACGCCTGCGAGAGCGTCACCGCCAATCTGGCCGCATCCTACTACTATGACGAGAACGGCGTGGGCGCCCGCGACACCGACCAGATGATAGCCAAGGTCACCATGGGCGATATGGACGCCGGAGACGGCAATATGCTGGACGGCTATCTGAACCGGGACGACTTCGCCGACGGCATGGCGACCATTATGGAGCACGAGTCCAACTGCAAGACCGAGGCACTGAGCAAGGCGGCTGTGGCCGCCCTAGCTTGTCCCGCGCTGGAGTCGGTGGACTACACCTACGAGACCTATGAGAACGGTGAAAAGGTTACCAAGACGGCGAAGAAGTACGTAGGCGGCTCCAGCTATTTGGCCTACTCAAACGAGCCTAACTGGGAGGGACGCCTGCAGGACGATGAGCGCTACCTCTACGACGACGTGTATGAAAATCACATGGCCGAGCATGGCAAGGTCTACTATGTGGTGGTGGACGAAAACGGCGACGCTCTGAAGGACAAGAGCGGCTGCTATCAAATCACCACCCAGGAAACCTCTATGCGCCTGGACGTAAACTGCCCCATTCTGAAGGAAGTGGGCTATGACAATGAAATTTGGGCCTACCTGGTGGACCAGCTCACCATTGAAGAGGACATCACCTGCGCCGGCAGCATGGGCTGGTCTACTCCCGCGGTGGAGTCTGTGAACAAGGAGCGCACCAACGTGGTGGACGGCCCAGGCGAGTCCGGCAACGGCAATAATTCTTACGGCACCAACACCTGGTTCACCTCCGCCGTGGTGAACGCCTCCACCTGGAATCCTACCCTGCTCTACCGTATGGGCACGGTCTACGCTCACCAATCTATCAAAAATGGACTGACAGGCGCCTATGCCCCGGCCATGAATACCCACCGCACCCCATTCGGCGGGCGCAACTTCGAGTACTTCTCCGAGGACGGCTTCCTAGGTGGCACCATCGGCGCGGCCGAGGTCTCCGGCCTCCAGGACCAAGGCATCTCCGTGTTCCCCAAGCACCTCGCCATGAACGACAATGACACCAACCGCGACGGCAACATCACCTGGCTCTCCGAGCAGTCTGCACGTGAAATCTACCTGAAGGACTACGAAATTTGCGCTAAGTACTCCTACGTGTACGATGCGGAGACTAACACCGGTTCCTATGTGCTGGGTGAGGGTGCGCTGGGCTTCATGGGCTCCCTGAACCGGGACGGTATCTCCATGTTCCACCAGGGTCTCTATAAGAATATCATTCGCGGCGAGTGGGGCTTCAACGGCATGATTATCACTGACGGCGTTGGGCCATACCCCTGGGTCATGCTCCCCGGCGCCGGCCTCTTCGGCGGCGTGGAGGGTCAACTGGGCGGCAGCGCGGTGAGCGCGTACTACGAGTACGAGGGCAACTCCTCTGCCACTAACTATGGCCGCTATCTCCTCCGTCAGGCTGCCAAACACATGCTCTACCAGTTTACTCATACTGGCGGCACCGAGGCAGTCAGCTTCAGCGTCAGCCAAGACGAGAGCTGGAAGACCTGGTGGACGGTTGGTAACGTGGTGCTGGGCGCGGGCATTGCCGCAACTGCGGTCATTTGCTTCGTTCTGCCCAATGTGAAGAGGAGAAAAGAGACCGCAGCGGTCTAAGGCGTAACAAAAGGAGCGGCGGAGCCACCGCCCCGCCGCTCCCCGATTCGAGTTAGGAGACAAAGACATGGACGAAAATACCATTGTAATTCCGCCACAAAAGCAGAGCGGCCTCAGCCGTGCGCTAGATAAGGTGTTTCACTTCACCGAGCGGGGCTCCTCCCTGGGCGGTGAGATTGGAGCAGGCGCGGGGACCTTCTTCATCGCGGTCTGCGCGCTCATCATGAACACCCAGATTATCGGCGGGGCCTATGGCAATTACGCGGGGTCCTACCTGGCAGTGACGCTGATTTCCCTTGTGGGTACGCTCTTGCTGGGCATCATCAGCAATCTTCCTCTGGCCCAAACCGCCAATATGGGTCTGAGCACCGTGCTCATCTCCATGCTGGGGACAAACACGGGCCTCACCTATGCAAACCTTATGGCCGTGACGTTTGTGGCGGCAGTTGTCTATCTTGTGGTAGTGCTGACACCCGCCAAGAGGCTGTTGCTGGATGCCCTGCCCGACGGTGTAAAGAAAGCCCTGCCCGTGGGCGTGGGCCTTTACATAGCCTATACCGCACTGCAAAATGCGGGAATTTTAAATGAGCAGGGCGGCCTGACCCACGCCTCTGACCTGACCAAGCTGGATACCTACTACTTCTGGCTTATGGTGGCCGCGGTGTTGATTTTTGTCTTGTTCAAGGCCTTCCGCCGCAGAAAGTCCGCCACCGCCACCTTTGGTATTCTCATCGGCCTTATGTGGGTGGGCGGTATCGTGTTCTTTATGGACAGCTTCATTGGCGGCCAGACTGCCGCCACAGTGGTCTACCAGCGGCTCAACTTGGTGGTGGCAACCGATGGAGCAAGTCCCTACAATTTCGCTGTAGGCCTCCAATCCCTCCAGCTGGGCGAGCTGTTCTCCAAAGGCTTCGACTTCAGCGCCTACACGGGCTCCACATCCCTGCTCTTTGTCCAAGGTGTACTGACCTTCCTGTTTATGGGCATCTACACCAATCTGGGTACTGCCCGGGGGGTGGCTGTGGTCGGCGGGTACGATGAGGAACTCTATGCCCAAAAAGCCGAGAGCAAGGCGCTGGCCGTCAGTGCCGCCATGAATGTGGTGGCGCCTGTGCTGGGCGCATCCCCCACCGCCATCGGCACCCAATCCGCCGTTGGCACGAACGACGGCGCAAGATCTGGTCTTGCCTCCGTTGTGACGGCCATCGGCTTTCTCATCGCCGCGTTCTCGTGGGTATTTATCATGTTCTTTGCCACTGGAACCAACGGCGTGGGCATGTGGATTGAATCCACAGAAATCAAGCTGGCGGCCTATGTGCAGGACACCTTTGTTTTTGCTGACCTCATCATGGCCCTGGTGGGCGCATCCATGCTCAAGGGCATCAAAAAGGTGGACACCACCAAGCTTGCCGAGATGCTCCCCTTTGCCGCCACCGTCATCGGGGCGGGCGTTTTGGGCAACATTTCCCTAGGCGTGGCTCTAGGCTGCGTTTCCTATGTCATCTGTAAGCTTGCCGGCAGGGAACGCAAGGAGCTCTCTGGACCCTCCATCGCGTTAGGCGCGATGATGCTGGTGTTCACTGTTCTCGCACTGATGTGAGCGCCGAATAAATTGTGAAAGGGATGAAATCAAATGAAATGGCTTAAACATGCGCTGCTTTTGGCGCTCTGCCTCACCATGGGCTTCACATGCCTTGCAGGTTGCGGAGAGAAGAAGACGACCGACAACGACTCGACCGGCGTCATCACCGTGGCCAATAGCCCCGAGGAGGATGCCACCGGCGGCGAGAACAAGACTCCTCTTGACCAAGTGAGCGACTTCACCTTCGACTTCGAGACCCTGACCTACACCTTTACAGGCGTGGAGAACGCCGAATTCTACTACATCCGCACCTACCCCGTGGTAGATGGGCAAGAGAGCAACTCCGCCAGTTTCCAGTCGGAAAAGATTGAGGCAAATGACAGCAACACCTATTCCGGCACCGTCGCCGGGGAGATATTGCTGGCTGGCGACTATGTGGCCCATCTGGTGTCCTCGGGCGCGGGCTACGCCTCCTCCGATGCCCAGACCAGCGGTACCTCCACGCTGCTGGCCGCCGCCGAAGTCAGCGCCACCTGGAATGCCGGCGAGGGTGAGTCCCCTATCGTCACTGCCGACGTCACCATCACCGCCGGGGATGACCTTACAAAGAGCTTTACCCTTGTCGTGACCAACGAAGCGGGAAATGAGGTTTACAAAAACGCCGCCGCCGTTGCCGGCGCGGTCAACCTTACCGCCGCCGACCTGGGCGTCGATGCGCTGACGGTCGATGACGTCTACAATGTGACCGTCACGGTGAACGCGGTCTCCGGCTACCGCCTCCCCGCGGAGGGGACGACTGCCCAGATTGCCCAGGCCAGAAGGTTTGGCGGCCCGGGAGGGCCCGGCGGTCCTGGCTAAGAAAACAGGTTCGGTTAAGGCGTCTGCTTCGGCAGGCGTTTTAGCCGTTTCTGCGGAAAACATTGTACCGGGCACGAAAAATATCGTATAATGGCCTTAAACAAAAGGCGGAACGGGGGAAGCGGAATGTTGGCGTATCTTCAGACTTACTATATAGTGCGGGACTTCGGCCCCAGCTATGTGGTGACCAACACTTTTTTCGCGCTGGCGGTGGTTCTGCTTCTCAGCGACATCAAGTGGGACGTGAAGGGCGTGTTGCGGACACTTTGGGACGCATTTGCCTGCTGGCTGGGCGGCGTAGTATTCTGCAGTATCTGCAACCTGCTCTTTGGGCAGAGCGGCGTGACCGACCGGGTCATGATGGCCCTGACGCTCCTGCTCTATGCACTGCTGCGCAGCAAGTATCGCCCCGCCACCCGCGCCTTGCGTGCCGCTGTATTCTATTCCTGTATGATGCAGGTGCTTACGGTCTCCGAGCCATTGGGCGAGCTGGTGAAGGACTATATTAATGAGACCTACACCTGGGCCGAGCACCTGACATGGCTGGTGGTAGTGTTGATGAGCCTTGCAGTGCTGCTCTTTCTGCGTAGGTTCTCCACCGAAAAAATCTCTTTCCTCCCAACCTTCCCGGCGGTACTGGTCACCGGTATGGCCGCCTTTGGCGTGCTGCTGCAGGCGGTAAGCGAGGCCATTGGTGTGCCCAAGCAGTATGCGGTGCTGGTGGCCGGATGCTTTTGGCTGCTGGAGCTAATGGGGTACTACATGTTTTATGTGGTCAGCATGGAGTACGACAAAAACCTGGAACTCCTGTCCATCCAGCACAAAGAGACGTTGGACGAGGAACTGCTGGGTCTCTCGCGAGATAACTACGAGGAGATGCACAAAATCCGCCATGAGATTAAAAATCATCTGGCCTATATCCAGGTGCTGTCTGAGCACAAGGAGTACGAGAAGCTCCAGGAGTATTTAGTCACAGTCTCCGGGGAGACCGAGGAGCTCTTCCGCTTTGTAGAGTGTGGGAACGATGTCGTAAATGCCGTGATGAACCACGCCATAAAGCAGGCCGAGGCCCATGGCATAACGGTGGAGACCCAAATCGTGGTGCCCAAGCTCCTGCCTTACCGGGAGACCGAGCTGTGCAGCCTTCTCTCCAATCTGATGGATAATGCCGTTGAGGGGGCAATGGCATCAGGTGCAGAGCATCCGGTAGTGACGGTGAGCATCCGTCCCCAGCAGGACTACCTGTTTCTCCGGGTTACCAATCCTGTGGACGGCAGCATCCCGCCCAGCCGGCGTTTAAGCCTGCAAACCACCAAAGAGAATCGGCAAGTCCACGGCTACGGAACAAAAATTATCCGCACTGTGGCGGAACGCTATCAGGGCAGCGTGAAGTTTGACGTCCGCGACGGACGATTCCTAGCCGACGTAATGCTGTATTTGGAGGAGGAAGTGTGCGATGGAGAAGCTGTTTCTGGCCATCTGTGACGATGATGCGGATATTCTCAGCGTTGTCTCCGGGGCAATCGTCAGCAATTTTGCCAAGCACGATATTACCGCCGTGGTAGAGCTGTTCAGTCGGGCTAAGGACCTGGAGGGCCGCATGCGGGAGCGGGATTTTGAACTCCTGTTTCTCGATATCGACATGCCGGGTATGGACGGCATCACCTTCGCCCAAAAACTTCGGGCAGGGAACAGCCGGACCCAAATCATTTTTGTCTCCAATCGTGAGGATAAGGTCTTTGACGCCCTGCGTACCAACCCCGGCGGCTTCATCCGCAAGAGCCGCTTTCTGGAGGATGTGTCGGCAGTGGTGGCCCAGTGGATTAAAAACCACCCCAGAGAGGAACGGGCCAAGCTGGTGGTACAAAGCAGGGAGAATACCGTCATCGTCCCCTTGGACAACATCTTCTACATCGAGTGCCAAGATAAGACGCAGTACCTACATGCAGCCAACTTGACGGAGCCGGTGGAGATGCGCCGCTCCATGCAGGAACTGGAGGATGCGTTGCTTCCGGTAGGCTTCCTGCGTATCCATAAGGGCTATCTGGTCAACTATAAGTTTGTCCGCCGACTGGAGAACACCGAGGCAGTGCTTATTAACGGCGAGCGGATACCCATGTCCCGTCGCCGCGTTCAGGAGATACGCAACCAGTATCTGGTGCTTATGCAGGGCGGCGGAACAGTCATTCTGTAAGACACAGGTCGGAGCATAAAATTTCCTAATGTAAGAATGGTAGATGGGCTCATCGTTGTGAGCTTACCTGCCATGATGCTACAATTCTTTTATCGTAAATTTCTGCAAACTTGCTCAACGATGCATTATCCATATAATCAACACGGGGCAGAGGCTACAGTATGTAACCTCTGCCCCGTGTTATATCGAATCACATTGCTACTGCTCATCTTGCTGGCGACACCCTGAGCATTCCAGACACATGGCGAGGTAGAGGCATTTGCTTAGTACCCCGTGGACATTGCGGACGCTCTTAGCGCTTAATCCACCTCGCAGGAGCCCGTTGTAAAAGGACTGGATGCGGTGGGGGGTCAAGCTGGGAGAGAGGCACATGGCCCAGTGCGGGGAGAATATGCACCCGCACCTGCGTTTTGTAGTGCTTAATGGTGGACCACTTCTTATCAAACATGTAATCTTGGAGCCAAATTTCCAGCCACTGCTCCAGCGTCATTTTATTGGGCGCAATGTAATTGCCTGTATCCAGCTCAGTGGTGATGTGCGCCAGTTGCTCACGGACTTCTCTTTGGTTTTTTCCGTATATAGAGCGCCGGCTTTCATTTTTGGGAATTTAAGTTAAAGTGCGATGAGTCGCTGGAGCATGATGGCAACCTCGGCACGGGTGGCGGTTGCAGCGGGGTTCAACTTGCCGTTTGCGCCGTTGATAATGCCGAACCTAACCGCCCAGGCAGACACTTGGTCGGCGTCTGAGAACTCCTCCGGCGCCATGCCGTCGGCCTTTTCGACTTTGGCGTAGCGGTAAAGCATGACAGCCAACTGCTCACGGGTGATGCTGTCGCTCATGCCTGCGCCATCAGAGATGCCGCTCTCCTTGGCCCAAGCGGTGCCCACGCTGTCCCAGCTCTCGCCGGTAGTCGTGTCCTGCCCGTCCAGACGGGCCAGAACGGTGACCAGCATACCGCGGGTCATGTCTCCGGTGGGGCTAAAGCCGTCTTTGCCCGTGCCGGTCAAGAGCTCACGGCTGGCCGCAAACTGCACCGTGTTGCTGTACCAGTCATTTCCACCCACGTCGGCAAAGCTCTTGCTGTTATCCACCAGCATTACCGCTACGTCGCCCGTAGCCTTGAAGCTGAGGCCGTCCTCGGTCACCACAGAGGTCTTGATGATCTCCTCGGTACCATCCGATTTTACGATAACGGCCACTGTGCCAGGGGATAGCTCCTTCACGGGAACCGTCACCTTGGCGCTCTCGTTGCCCTTAGGAAGTGTCACTTTGGCAGTCACTTCACCATCGGCAGTGGTAGCGGTCTCGGTCTTGACGCCAGCGGCGTCAGTTGCCATACTTGTACTTTAGATTCGCGTGCCGCTCGAATATCATCATCGCGCTTTTCCCCTTCAGATATCCCATGAAGCTCGACACCGAATACTTCGGCGGTAGCGACACCATCAGATGGATGTGGTCGGGCATCACTTTCCCCTCTAATATTGATACCCCCTTCCACTTGCACAAATCCCGTATGATATCCCGAATATCCTCGCGCATCCCCCAATAATCTATTTTCCTTCGGTACTTGGGCGTGAACACGATGTGGTACTTGCACACCCATTTGCTGTGTGCTAAACTGTCTGCCATAGGGCTTCACCGTCCTTCTTGGTCTTTTGATGGCCTGAACATCCATCATTTTACCATCGGTGCTGCTCTATTTAAATTCTTAAGCTCACCCGCAAAGCGGGTGGCTATTCCTTTCACTTCTTGCGAAAGTCGCTAAAGCGAGCAGAAAAAGGGCGCTAAATTCGGTTATAAGTACCGATTTTAGTGCCCTTTTGGAGCTTCGGAGCGGACTTGAACCGCTGACCTGCTGATTACGAATAAATCGACCTCCTTGTGAAGCGCTATGCGGATGTACTCTGTGAGCCCGATAAACTGCAGTCCGCGCAGGTTGCTCTCCACCAGCAAATCCACATCGCTCTTTTCCGTGGCGCTCGCCCTGCCGTAGGAGCCGAACAGAACTGCTTTTCTCACGTCATAGCGGGAAAAATCGGCGTCAGAATCGTTTGCCGCTCAGGAATGGTATAAATCTGTTCCAACTTTTTGCCCTCCTTTGTCTGTCCTTCTTGGCTAAAGCTTATCATAATGATACCCCAACGCAAGCGGATAAACGCTTCTAGGTCCTTACGCCCACCAGCTCCCGCACAATCTCCTCGCCCATGAGCTCGGAGGTGCGGTAGATGTTCTGGCAAAAGGATTTTAAGCTAAAATCCATGCCGGGGCTGTCAGCATCCAGGAGCACCCCAGTGACGGTGAACCGAAGCTCCGCCTGCTGCCGACGCAGGACATCCAGCGCCTCCTCTGAGAGCGCACATTCGCCGTCGGTGATAAACACAATATCGGCATTTTCAAAGCCATGTGTGTCCATAAGCCGCAATGACTCCCGCAGGGGTGTGACGAAGTTCGTGCCGCCACTTAGGAAGGTCTCTGCCGCCGCCAATTTATCCGCAGCGGTATATGCACCCGGAACAAACAGGTCAACCTTGAAGCTGTCTCTGCCGGAGAAGTGGATGAGGGCAAATTTTCGTCCCCCATCTGCCGCAATTTCAAGCAGCGTCATGGCTACGGCCTTGCCCCAGGCGGCAGGGGCTCCCACCGTGGAGTCGGATTCATCCAAACAGCAGATGATGTCACCGGCGCCTTTATAAATCGGCTCCCGGCGGCGGTACTGCTTGAGCTGCTTTTGCTGGAACTTTCGCAGGAATAGCGGAATCGTCTCCGGCGCGGCCAGGAGCGCCAGCTCCGAGGTGATGGCCCGAGAGAGATCACTGCCCAGCTCCAACGAATACTTTTCGCCCCGGCCATAGGCGTAGCCATTTTTCTTACCCTGGGCGAAAATTTCCCGGAACCGGCCCAGATACTTTGAAATCTCCAGAAGTGCAGGGCTTTTGCGCACACGCTCCATCAGCTCGGTGTTCAGTTCGTTGCGCCGGAGGTTGGCGGGATCGTCGCTCCATGCGCCGAGGATTGTTTGCACCTCCTCGGCTTTTTCCTTCGCCGCCTGCGCCGCACGGGCAACCACACCGCCAATGACCTCCTTATTTTTAGCCAGGCAGGTGTCGATCCGCTTTGCCACAGCTTCGGCCTGCCGCTGTTTGCTGTCCGCTTGGTTTGCGGCGGCCACCACGGCCTGCTCCAATGTGTCATTTCTGCCCTGCGTATCACGCAGACGCTCCAGCAGCGCGGACAGCGCCTGCTCCGCTTGTTCCCGGGCGCCCTCCAGCTTTTCCAGCGTATTCAGGGCACCCTTGTCACCGCCTACGTCAGATAGGAGTCCGTCCAGCTCACCGGCGACTTGCGCGGTAAACTCACCGGCTGCCTCATAAGCGGGCAGCTCTCGCCCCTCGCACACCGACTTCAGCGTGGGATAGTCCTCGCCCTCCATCACATGGTCTAAGATGCGGGCGTTAAACTTGCGCGCGGTGGCAGAGAGCGCTTCCTCCGGTGTTTTGCGCGGCATCAGCGAATAGAAGGACTGATACACGTCCCTTGACAGGGCAGGAAATGTCTTGAGCTTCGCGGCGGAGACTTCCTCCAAGTCATCAAGGGCGCTGTCACCGCTGCGGAGGTCGGCATAGATATTATCCTCCAACCGGGTAGATTTCAGCACGCGGTCGGATTGCTCCGGCATTTTTTCAGGCACCCGCAAATTGGCCCAGGGGGAACGGAGCACATCGTCAATGCTGCGATAGGGTTTTATCATATTGCGTCCTCCGCTCTCTAAGCGCAGAAAGCGGTAGCCGACAGCTCCACTTCGTCCAGCACAGCCCACATCTTGCTCTCCATGGAGCCGTAGAAATAGAACCAGGCCGCGCCGACAGGCTGATTGTTATTTATAAGCAAAAATTGTTCGGTATAGCCGTTCATAACCACTCCGATAGGCAGACCCGCCGGCTGCAAAGTTTTGGGGACAGCGTGGCCGAGCGTATAGCCTTCGCCCCGAAAGAAGAGTCTCTTTCCGGTGGCAACTTCGCCGGCGGGAAAACGCATTTGGAGATTATGGTATTGATTCATGGTGTTCTCCTTTTCAATTATTATAAGCGGCTGTGCTATCTGATATAATTTTCATCCCATCCCTCTAACGGATTGTAGTCCTCGTCAAAAACTCGAATATCCACATCGCCGGTAAAGTCTTCGGAATTTAGGATAATCTCTTGTTTCTCGTACATTTGCTTGGCTTTTTCTTTGGCCTCTTGCACAGAATCTGCTTCAATGATCCGCCCGGTGACAAGGGTCTCCCTGAGATCAACATGGAATTTCATTTCAGTACACGTCCCTTCCTTTTTGTGCGTACACAGCGGCATGTACCATTCGATTTTATTGTAAGGGGGAGGCGTGTGCCTCCCCCGTGCAGGGAACATTAAAGCGGCAGCTCGCCGTCATCATCCTGAAATCTGGGCACAAAGCCATCCGGTAGGGCGTTGGGATCGCCCGCGCCGCCGGTGGAGCCGTCCTCGCCCTTCGGCTTGGAATCGCCAAAGTAGACGTTTTCGGCCACAACCTCGGCGCTGCGGCGTTTGTTCCCGTCCTTGTCCGTCCAATCGCGGATTTGGAGTCGGCCCGACACCACCGCCATGCGTCCCTTGGTAAAATAGGTGGAGACCGTTTCGGCCAGCTTGCGCCAGACTACCACGTCGATGAAATCCGTCTCCTTATCGCCGCTTGCATTTTTATAGTCCCGGTCGCAGGCAATGGAAAAATTGCACACCGGCGCTTCGCCCACCTGCCGCAGCTCGGGGTCTCGGGTCAAGCGGCCCATAACAGTAATGTGATTTAACATTGTGTTGTCCTCCTAAAAATCAGTTGTTCAGCGCCGCAAGCTGCTGGAGCGGCGCATAGGTAAAGTTGACCGCCTCGTGGGCTGCCTTGCTGTCCTTTTCCAAATCGGAGAGCAGATCCTCCAGCATGGCTTTTTCCGTGTCGCTCTCCGCCTTTTGGCGCAGCGACTCATACATACCGTACAGCCGGATGTATTCGCCCCGGAACTTGATGAGGGCGCGGCTGCCCGCAGTGTCCTTGGCGGCATTGAAGTCCTCCAGCACATCGGCGGCCATGGCCCGGATGTCATTGACCTTGTCCTGCATGGGGTTGATGCACATGCGGTTGAGGATGGCATCCACCTGTGCGAGGTCGGTGGGCTTCTCCCACAGATAGCAGCGCAGGGCCAGCAGATCCTTCGCCTCCACTTCCGTATGTCCGGAGAGCCACGCCTTGGCCTGGGCAATGGGATAGAAGTTTAAGTATTTGCGGTCGGAAACCGTAATGCCGCTCTTGCGCAGCTCACAGAGAATGTCGTCTGCCAGCTCGTTTGCCGCGTCGGGTACGGAGATTGCCGCGACCTCGGCCTGCATGGCCTTCAGCTCATCCAGCGTGATGGTGGCCCCGGCACCGCCGGTGCTACCGCACTGCTTCTGGCGCATGACATCCAGGCGCTTATCCCGGTCGGCGATGTTCTCCGTGATGACCTTCAGCTCCAGCCGGTCATAGAGGGCCGCCAGAATCTTCTCTTGCGGGTCGCTAAAATTCGGGATTTCATTGGACGCCGCAAAGAAGGAGATGGTGGGGATGGGGTAGGTGTGCCCTTCGTTGGTGTATTTGTGCTCGTTGAGTGCCGTGAGCAGGGAGTTGAGCACGCCATCATTGCACTTAAAACATTCGTCAAGGAAGCAAATATCCGCCTCGGGGATTTTTCCGGCGGTGAGCACGGCGGGCTCGTTGCCATGCAGAAGCGCCAGAATACTGCGGTAGCGCTCCATCCTGACGGCGCAGCCGGAGCCGTCCACAACGCTGCTTGCGTCCGTGGGGGCATCCGCGATTTTTTGCTGCACCTCGCTCAGCTCCGCCAGCATGGTCTGATAGGTCGGATCGCTGTCCAGCACCTGCCGGGACACCTTGCCGGGAATCAGACTTTGCAGGTCGATGCGTCCAAAGAGCTGTTCCTCATCGGTTTGCTTGGAGAGCAGCCGCTCAAACTGCCGCGCGCCGGTGATGCGCTGGCGGAACAGGTTGATGGCGTAGCTCTTGGCTTGGCCGGGGGCACCCAGGATAAAGAGATTTTTGCGGGTCAGCAGTGCAGTGGCAATCATTGCCACAAGTTCCTCGCGCTCGGCTACTTGTGTGTTGACGTCGTCCATGACGGCCAGCATTTTGTCTCTCAGCATTTCCTTACTCCTCCACATACTCGATTTGAAATTCGAAATACTCGCCGTGCTCCACGTCGTCCCGGTCTGTGAACATGCCTACCTGATGCGTAGGATTCAGGCTGTTATACATGATTGCCTTGCCCATCACTGCTCACCCCCCACATCGTGGCGGTACATCTGCCAAACGCTCTGATTCTCTGGTTGTGAGAGCCATTGGCGCACAAAGGGCTGATCCGTCTCATGAAAGATGGAGACAAACGCCTCACGGAAGTCCGCAGAAGACAGGTATTTTGCCTGCCGTAGTTGGTACATACTGCGATAGACCTGAGCCAGAAAACTGTCCGTGCTCTGGTTAGACTGCGCCGAAACGCCGATGCAAAGGCACTTGCCACAGACACGGCAATGGCCGTACAGGCATAGGCGATTGTCCTCGCCAGGCTGCTCCAGGGTGTCATACCACAGGCGCCAGCCCTGGTACTCAAAATTGACCTGCCAGTGATTTAGGGCAACCGGAATATCCGGCGAGAGCCGATCCGGGCAGTCACAGCAGCGCTCGGCCTGCTGCTCTTTTTCACAATGGGGCATGATTATGCCGCCTCCTTCTTTTTTTCAAATTCCCTGCACAGGCAAATGACCTGTTCGCAGGCGTCCATCTCAAAGCTGCCAATATGGGTCTGCTTTTCGGATAACTCCATTTTTTGTGCCAACCATTGATAGGCGGCAGCTCTGGTCATGCCCCGACACCGCCAAAAGGCATCAAAGACTTGGTGTGTCTCCATCCGCTTCAGCCGCAGCACCTCATTGGCGACATTTCCAAGGGGGCGGGTTGTCCCCTTGTGGCAGCCGACCCGCGCGTTACAGTTTTGGCAGAGGTAGATTTTCTCGCCTACAAGTCCCAGCCGCCGGGTGGCGTCACCGTAGATGGTTTTGGCATCGGTGAGTGCGACCTTTCCGCCGCAATAGCGGCAGATGCTAGGGATATTCTTCAATCGCACACCCCCTACGCCGCTTTGGGCAGGGCGTGTTCCGCCGTCTTGGGCGCTCGGACCGCCATCTGCATACAGACCAGCTCATCACTGCGCAGGATAAGAATGCCGTTCTGCGCAACATCCACCATTAACGTCCCATTTTGAGCCCGCAGGCACTCGTAGAGCTGCCGCGGGTTATACCAGAACTCGCCCTGTGGCGTCCCGGAGAGGGAGATCACATCCAGCTCACCGGCCGATCTGCCGCATTCGCCCGTACACTCCAAATGAAGGCGTCCGCCGCCAAAACGGAGCATCAGCTTGCCGTTATCCTCCGCCACGGCGAAAACCGTGGATACCGCCGTGCGCAGCGCCTCGGTGTCCGTCAGCACGGTAAAGCTGGCCTTCACCTGGGAGAGTAGCTGCTCCACGTTGATGTAGTTGCCCTCCATGAGCCGGGCGGAGAATACAAAGTCCTCTTTGGTAAACACAATGGTCTTACCTGTGGTGCCAACCGCCAGCTCATCCTTGTTGGACAGCAGACGAGCCAGCTTATCCAGCGACTGGGCCGGCATGAGCATACTGATGGAGCCGGAGCTTTTGCTCTCGCCCTTGGCGTTGACCACGCGGAACCCGTCGCTGCCCACGGCATGAAGCCCGTTGCTGCTGAAGATGAGGTTGACGCACTTCATCAGGGGCTTGTCTGTCTCCTCCGCCACGGCAAATACCGTGCGCTTAGCCATGGCCGGAATGCCGGATACGGCCACCGTGTCCTCGGGAAAGGGTATCTCCATCCGAGGGTAGTCCCGCGCGGACAAAACGGATACCTTATAACAGGCGCTTCCGCAGGAGATGACGACCATGCCGGAATCATTGGTATCCAAGCTGACAATATCGCCGCTCAGAACCTCCAGCATGTTTGCAAACAGCCGCGCGTTGATGACCAGACCGCCCCCATCCAGGACCTCGGCCTTGACCTTGCGCACCAGCGTGACCTCCAGATTTCCGGCGGTCACAGTCAGTTTGCCGTCCTCGGCCTCCAGAAGCGCTCCCTGTAAAATTTCCAGAGGTGAGTGGCCGGGCGCGATTTGGCTGGCGTCACGCATGACCGCCAAAAGCTCCATACGATTCAAATTTACCCGCATGAAAAGTCCTCCTTTTACGCAACAAAGTCAAAGAGGCTGAGCTGGTTTTCATCCACAGCGACCTTCTTTGACCGTTTTTGTTTTTCTTCCATTTTTAGTGTTGCCATTGCTTCCAGCTCGGCGGCGCGGATGGGATCAACCGTCCTGCGGGGCGGCTCCGCCGTGGCCTTCGTCTCTCTTGTCGGAACAGGCGCGGGCGCCGGCACGGCAACAGTTTTTTGTGCGCTCCTGTCGGGATTGATGACCGCCATTTTTCTGAATGACGCGGCGATGTCCTCCACGTTGTCCTTGATGCCCGCCATCAGCTCCTTCGCCATCTGGGAGGTCATGTCCTGCACATCGCTCATGGCGGCAAGGCCCTCCTCGGTGAAGGAACCCTCAATAATGCCCGCCACTGCCAGCTTAGAGGCCATGAGCTTCATCGCCTTGTGCTGCATGGTGTCCCGGTAGTAGAGCATATAGACCTCCACCCGGGGCGCGGTCTGGTTGATGCGCCAGCTCCGCCTCGATGCCTGCCGCAGGGTGAACAACTTGTAGCCCATGCTGTAAAAGATGAGCGTGGTAAAGGCATTCAGATCGAGCCCGGTTTCCACAAGTGATGGGTTTGTGATGAGCACTTGAAGCCCTGCGTTTACACGCTTTTCCACCCATTCCTCCCGCTTGCCGGGAACGATTTTGTCGGTCATGATCTCTGTCCGGTAGCCGTTCTCCGTGAGCAGCTTTAGAAGCTTTTGCTGGGAATCGGTACGCACCCAACTGGTGTAGATGAGCACGCGCTCACCGTTTTCCACCTTGCGCTTGACTAGCTCCAGCACCTTTTTCTCTTTTGGGCCCAGTGTATCAAAGCCCGTGATATTCGCCGGCGTGACAATGGGATCGCCGGAGATGGGATGCAGGATCTCCCGTTGGTCATAGGGCTGATCCGGAAAGACCGTGAGTAAGTTCAGGTAGGCCGACAGGATTTTCTTGGCCGCCTTTTTATCCTCCTTCAGCACCTTCTTGAGCGCACTCTCAATGTTGCGGTACTCCTCCGCCACCTCTGGCTCCATGTCCAAGGGTACGGGAATTTCCTCATAGTCGGGTAAATCCTTGCCCATGTCGGTGAGAGAGAGGAAGGCCGCGTGCTCCAGCAGAAAGCGGGAGTAAACCAGCGGCGATACCCCGGGGAGCTGCCGGCTCTGCTTTTTGACCTTGGCGGCACGGCGGTTGGAGGCGTAGTCGGCGTCCGTGACCTCATAGGTGTTCTCCACCACGCCATACTCAGCGTCGAACTCACGGGGGGCGCTGTGCGCCTTGCCGTCCTTTTGCATCAGATGGGGCACCACCCGGTACAGCAGATGGAAGATACCGGAGCTGTAGCCATTGATGAGTGTGGCCGTCATGCCGATGACCTTTTTGGCGGCATTGAAGATTTCGCCCATGGCGTCTCCCTGGCCGCTGTTGTTGTTGTACTCGTGAAGCTCATCCACGATCACGCCGTCCAGCTTCCCCTTAAATTTGCGCTTGATATAGGAGCTGAGGGGGTAGCGGCGGCAGGCGCCCACGGTGGCGTAGTGGCCCTCCGGGTTTTCTTGAATGGCCCGGAGCTTTTCCAGCACCGCCTCGTTTTTGGACTTTTCTATGTGCTCCCAAGCCCGGTAGCGGTAGACCCAGCCGTAGCCGCCGATTTTTACCCAGGCGCTTGATTTCTGTGGGTTAACCGGCGTCCAGAGGGGTGTGCCACAATGGGCGCACTTGTGATTTCCGCTGTGCTCGGTGCGGAACCAGAGCTGGTCCGCCTTGGCCATATAGCGTGAGCCGTCCTCGGTGACGGGCATCTCCTGCACGCCCATGCAGTCCGGGCAAAGGAACGCGCGTCGGCGGTCGCTCCAGACCACGGCAGGCATTTTCATGTAGCCGTCCCGTGCCTTCTCCTTGGAGAGAATGGCGTAGATGCTCTTATCGCCCTGCTCATAAAGCGCGTAGAGCCGGTCCAACTCCGCGATGCTGTGCACCACCACGCCGGCGGTATCCGGCAGCGTCTCGGCAAGCTCCCGCGACCATTTGTTTGCCACATGGGAGGGGCAGAGAATGGCGTTAAAGGTTTTGCTCTGTCCGCGCTCGGCATGGCTGGCCCGCAGGGCGTACACAGCGGACATGGCTACCGCGCCGATTTTCGTCTTCCCGCTGCCACATTCGGCCACAATGAAGCCGCATTTGCTCTTTTGGAGCTGACGCTTCACCGCTTCGGCCACTGCAAGCTGGGCATCGTAGAGGGAGTAGCCCGCCTTTTCATGGATGTAGTCGTTGATGTCCAAAATCTCAGGGGACAGCGGCTCCGCGGCAGGGTCAAACAGCGGCTGAAACTGGGTGCGAATACGTTGGGCCACCGTAACGCCAAAGGTGTTTAGATAGCCCGTCACGCTCTCCACGCCATCAAAGCCATGCGTATCGGCCACCGTGCCGGGTATGGCGATTTTCCCGCTGGCAAGGCCAGCCTCCACCACCGCGGCGATGTTGGCGTCGTCCTTTTGGCAGGTGAGCACCCATGCGTCCAGCTTCTCCCGAATGGAGAGTACCGTGAGTTTTTTTAAGATGAAGCGGTTTTGCAGTTCCTCCAGCAAATAGTCCCGAAATACCGAAATGAGGGGCACCGCTGTCTTGCGGTCCAGCTCCTCAAAAAGCCGCTCTTTGTCGTCCTTGGGGCAGAAGATACAGCATTTCCGGGGCGGCAGGTCTACCGTCTCTTGGCCGTCTTCCTCCTCTTTTTCCGTGTCCTGTGCCTCTTGGTCGTCGTCCATGGCCAGAAGCGTTGCCTCGGCATAGACACCGTCATGGGTGAGCTGCCGGGTGTACCGCTTGACCTGACTGCGCAGGTGCAGGGTCTGTCCCTCTAACTCTGCGTCCAATGCCGCGCCGCCGTAGATGGCGTCTGAGAGTGCTCGTACCATTTCCGGGTACCCGCCAAAGCGGATGGCCCGGAGCGTTTTCTCACTTCCTTCCTGTTCGCTGACAATGACGTCCGCATAGGCGGACAGCCGTACTTGCAGGTCTGGATTGTAGTAGCTGACGGGGATGAGCTTACTTGCTGCTGTCATTCATTTTGATGCTCCTCTCGTTTGATTGGAACGCAAAAAAAGACCGCAACTGCCCCTTAAGGCAATTACGGTCGTTCTGGTTCCTGTTTTCGTATTTTTGGTCGTGTGCGCGGCGTCGGAGGGCAGACTGCTCCCCCGGTCCTTTTCCATCCGCCCTTACATCGCTCCGCCCTACTATGCTCCGCCCTTAAATACAGTCCTATCGTAACAGGATAGGCTACTACTGTATAGGTGGAGTTCTGTCACATGGGCATGTTAAAGCTATTTGATTGCCTGTTCCAGGGCGTCAAATTCCGGGGTGGAAAAGAATTCGCCCAATGTAATCTCAAAGCCGTCGCATAGCTTTTTGATGTTAAGCAGTCCTGGATTTTTACTCTCGCCATTCAAAATACTCTTTACCGTTCCCTGTGGAACCGCCGACAAATTGCTGATTCCGTTGGGCGTCAGTCCGCGCTGCTTACATAGCTGCCGGATGCGATAAGCCACCGCTTCCTGTGTATCCATTGCAGAACCTCCTATCATCGTGTATGGGTTAATGATATGTCACTAACCCTCAAAAGATTAGTGATACTTCACTAACTCTAAAATATGTGCTATATTAGTGACAGGTCACTATAATGGAGGTTGAGAGCATGGGTACGGAGAATGATTTGCTGATTATGTCCGGCGCAAGGTTGTATTCACTCGGCATTGATTTGGAGGGGGCGCGGGAGGAGCTGCGGCGACTGGTAAAGAACGGAGTCCCATATGAATCACCACAAATGGCACAGGCGGTGCAGAATTTCAGGGAGCTGGAGTGCCAATGGAAAAACCTCGAATCAGAGCACATCAAACTAAGGAATGAACGAACCGAAAAGTTCAATCCGAAATAAAAGCGCGCCCCCGCCGCCTATCTCCATAAATAGGTGCGGGGGGCGCATTGCATTACCACTTGGCCACAATCTTACCGTAAATCTGCTTTTTGGCGTCGTCGTAATGCTGGATGACCAGAATTACCTTGTCCCCGATGGCAAAAGCGGAGTCCTCGTACTGATACGAATAGGAGCACATCACCACCGCGCCGTCGGGGAGGTTGCAGAAAACACCGCCGGCATACTTCCCGGCAAGGACGGCCTGGCGGCGGGAGCCCAAGGGATGGCGCAGCTCCGCGCCGTCAAAGGGATTGGGCTGCGTTTCCTTGACCGAAACGAGCAGCTTGCCCGCGTCCTTGTCGTAGCCCTTGACCATGCAGTCCAGCTCTTGGCCGGGGCGGTATTCGTCCCGGAGGTCGGGGATGGCGGTATAGCGCATTTCCCGCTGGGTTAAATCTACGTCAAAGCCGTAGCAGCTCACCAGACAGCGGCGGGGCCCCACAGCCAGCACGCTGCACTTGACCCGGGAGCCCACCCGGCTCATGGAGGGCTGGGTGGAAAAATAATAGCGGCGGCTGGAGAGCGCCTTCTTGCGAGAGGCGATGGCAAAGCCGCCCTCCCGATCCACATGGAGGATGATGAAGTCAATGCGTGCGCCCACCATATTGCGCAGCACGAAGGGCGGACGCTCCTCCCCCTGGGGCCACATCTCCGTCTCTGGGATGAGGATGCGCACGCGGAAGGGCACCACAATGGCGCAGTACATCTCCTGGCGCTTTACCTCCCCGGTGTTTTTATCCCGGGTACTGATGGCGTGGCGGTCAATGCCGATGATCTCGCCGGTCAGGGCGCTGCGGCCGCGGAAGGAGGCATAGATGGAGTTCCATTCCTGCCGCTGCTCGGGGGTGAGGCCCCGGTCCAGCTCGTGGAAGTCCAACTGATAGAAGGACTTTTGCTCCGGCGCTGCCGCCTGCTTGGGGCGCGGCGTTTTCGGCAGGGGCTCTTCTGCCTGCGCGGGGAGCTCGTCTGCCCATGTGTTTTCGGGTGCGTCCGGCGTATCTTCCTGGGTAGGCATCTGCTCGGGAAAGGTGTCCGGGTATGGCTGGTTATCGCACTCTGGGGGGAGGTCGTCCTCGGGCGCGCACATCGCGTCCAAGGCGGCGGGCGTGTCTTCCGGCGGCAGCTCCTCGGCGGCAAGAATTTCTGTCTCCTCTCCGTCGAAGTCATCCGGGGCCGCGCCCCCATCGGGCGACAGCTCGGCGGTCTCCTCGGTCTGGGTATCCTGCTCCAAAAGCTCGCTGTTTTCCTCAAGAACTTCCGACGTTGTCTTTTTCTTTGCCATGGTGGTGTACCTCCTAAATTGTTATGATGGGTCGTCGCTGCTGAAAAAGCGGTGTGTCCCGTCCGCTTGTGGCACGGCATAGAAGTGCTTGTTGGCAATGGGCAGCCGTTCCGCGCGGTTCGCTCCGGTGTGCAGAAAAATGATTCGCTCCGTAGGGCCAAACATGGCCGGGGGAAGATTGGCGGCGGAGCAGACCACGGCGAACAAGCTGATTCGTTTCCCCTCGGTGGTAAAGCGCAGCAGAATGGGCGGTTGCTCCCGGGCGGAAAAGTCCAATGGTGCGCCGCCGGACAGCTCCAGCATCACATCCACGGCCTCCGAAAGGCGGGGGTCTGCCCGGATGTGAGGGAGCGTCACCAGGTCGCCCTCCAGTCGCAGGTCGATGTTTCCAAAGCGCATCTGCCGCAGGAGCACATCGGTCAAATGCTCCGCCATGTCCGGGTGCTCCCGGCAGTATCGTGCGCGGAGCAGCAATGCCAACTGCCTGCGGCTGACGCTGCCCAGCTTTTGAGCCACCTCCAGAATGTACTGCTGCTGTCTGGTGAGCAGCATCGTCATCACCTCCTTCCCGGCGGCGCGCGCAGGCTGTTGAGGTAGGGGTCTACCAGCAAGTCGCTCTCGCTCTCCGCGATGCAGTTGAAAATGGTGGACATGGTGTAGGCTGTGGAGTTCTTCACCTCACGCTCCAGGTTGGCCCCCAGCTTCCGCTCCGCATCCTGCAAGATCATGGCGTCCAAAAGGCGCAGCTTGGCCCGGACGCGGCCTTGGGGCAGGGTGGCGTTGCCCACCCGGAAGCTGTCGGCATAAAAAAGCCGCTCAATGGCGTTTTCAAACACCCGAGCGGTTTCGGTGGGAAAGACAAAAAGTTCGCAATCGTCCAAAATCTCCTGAAGCATTCGCTCCTCGTCCGCCCGTCCGGCCGCGCGTGGGACAGACGGACTGACTTCTTTCTGACTCAGCTCAGTATAACTAAGGTCTATATAACTTGGCCGCACTTCCGGCGGTTCTGGAGCCGCTGAATCCGCGTTTCTTGAATCGCCTTTTCCGTGGTTCTTGGGTGTCGCTTTTGGCGTTTCTTGCGGGTGTGGCCCATCGCCCGGACCGTCAAGACCATCCAAATCGGCGGTTCTGGGGCCGCAGTCCTCTCCGTCCAGGAAAGGCGCGCAGCCATAGCCCGTATCCTCCTGGGCCTGCACGGTGGCCAGATAGATTTGATTGGCGTCGCCCCGGCCGCAGCGTTTCTCCCAGATGAGCTTCATCTCGGTCAGCTTGCGGAAGGCGGCGGTGACCCGCTGCTCGCAGATGCGCAGCTCGGCGGCCAGCTCCCGGCGGGGGAAGATGACAAAGACCTCTCCAAACTCGTTTACCCAGCCGTTCCTGCGGGAGAGCTGGAAACGGTTGAGTAAAAAGGTGTAGGCGACCTTGGCGTCCAGGCTCATCTGCGCATAGCGGGGGTCGGAAAACAGCCACCGGGGCATTTGCATGTGGTAGACGCTCTGGATATCCGTCTGGCGCATAAGCGCAAAGCCGGGACGTTCTTTCATTTTGGCGGCCCGCATGGGTCATCCCTCCTCTTCTTCATCGTCGCCCAACACAGCACACAGGGGCTTCTCCACCATTCCCAGCTCGCCGGCATCGTCAAACAGGCTATACTCGAATTGAGCCTCCGGCGCTGACGCAGGCGCTTGTGGTGGTGCGACTGGTGTGGCGGGCTTGGGTGTATCTGTCGGTATGGTGTCTGTGGCAGCGTCCGGCGTTGGCTGCTGCCGCCACAGGGGAATGTGGTCTTGCACAGGCGTAGCCCGGAGCTGCCGAAACGACGGCAATTCGTCCGGGATGATTTTATAGAGCTGCATGGGCTTTTGTCCGCGCAGGAGCACCAGACACTCCCGGTTGTTCATCCGCAGAATCTCGTCCGGCAGCATCAAGGCCCGCTGGGTATTGCTGCGGGTCTGGGAGTAGGGGCGGGTACTGGAGTAGATGGGAGAAAACAGCGGCATAAGGGGCATTTGGTTGTTGTTCACCCGAATGGTGATCTGACCGCATTTATCCGATATGTACTGAGCGGTCATTTGGTCGTTACAGCCCAAGCAGATTTGGATGTCGCAGTTGCCAATCAGCTCCTCCCATTCTTTTTTCTCATAGCGGTCGGAGAGCTGTGAAATGGACTGTACGATGATTTGGCAGTGGATGCCGCGGCTGCGGCAGACGGACAGCACCTTCTTAAAGTCCACCAGCTTACCGATGTTGCAAAATTCCTCCAGGCACACGTTGACCGTCACCGGGAGCCGCCCATTGGTTCCGCTGCGCCGGGCGTGGTTCATCAGGCGGGAAAAGAGCTGGGAGAAGAACAGCGAGCTTAAAAATTCCAAGCTGCTGTCCTGGTCGGAGATGGCGCAGAAATAGGCGCAGGGGCGCTGTCCCGGCATGGTCAGGTCAATTTCGTTGTAAGAGGTGATTTTGTCTACCAGCGGATTTTGAAAGACTGCAAGGCGGTTGCCCAGGCCGATGGCGATATTACCCCAAATCTGCCGGTTGGCCAGCTTGAAGATGCCGTAAGGGGCCTTGGCCGGGTGCTCCTTGGGCAGGGCGTTGAATATCTCCTCCAGCCGCTGAAAGCTCTCGCTGGACAGGATGCGGTAGACCGCGCCCAAGCTGCGCTGCTGGATGGGCAGGAGCTTCCCATCCGTCCCCCGCAGGTTGCGTACATAGTGCAGGAGCGCCACCAGCAGGTTTAGCTCTGCCTTGCTCCAAAAGTCCTGCCTGTCCTCCGAGGTGGAGGTGTTGTTGATGATGACCTCGGCGATGGACTGCACCAGATTGGGGTCCTCGTCGGTATCGGCAAGGCAGTTCCATGCGTCCGAGTGCTCCATATCCAGCAGGTTAAAAAGGCGCACCTCATAGCCCTGGTCGGTGAGAAAGCCGGACATGGACTCGAACAATTCCCCCTTGGGATCGACCACGACCAGACTCTCCCTGCCTGCTTTTCGCTTAGCGCATTGAAGGACAAAGGGCTTGACAAAGCCCCGGCTTTTGCCCGCGCCGGTGGCGCCGTAGACCATGGTGTGCTCTGTAAGGCCGCTGTTCTTTTTCAGCGTGACGTACTCGGCGTATTTGTCATCGTCGTCCGGATCGGCCTTCAGCTTGCCGAGGACAGTGCCGTCCACCTCCTCCACGCTCCCGGTGTCCAGAATCAGGGCCCGCTCCTTCTTGGTCATAAAGCCGCTGGTGCCGTGGGTGCCGTCGGGCAGAATATCAAAGCCGCGCTTATCCTGGACGGCCCGATAGCCGGAAAAGCGGTTGTAGCCCTTCTTGGTAATGAGGCAGATGAGCACTGCGCAGACCGCCGTGACGCCCAGCCCAAAGGGCGTAAAGGGCTTGAGCCAGTTGAGGAAGGGATTGAGCACCCAGATGCCCTCCACCACCTCGCCGTTCTTGGGGAAGGTGGAGCGAATGCCCAGGTCCAGAGAATTGAGGAACATGCCGTAGACATACCAACCGATGAGCGCCAAAGGGATATAAAACGCCAGACGGCCCTTGTGGCGGGCGTACCAGCGCCCGGCCTTTTTCTCCACGCGGGATTCACCCTTCTCTACGGTGTGGGATAGCTTTTCGATGAGCTTGGATAAGCGGGGCATCCACCACAGCTCCTTTCTCGGTCAAAAATTGGGTGCGCGTGGGCGTATAGAGGGTGGGCGGCCCTCCCAGAAATTCCGTCAGAGCCGCATCCGTGAGGGTGAACACCCGCGCCATGCCGGTATCCCGGTAGCGGGCGTAGAGGACAGTCTCGGCCTGGCCCTCCAAGGCGGCCATTACGATCTGCGAAATGCCTTTCTCTCTCGCCGCCGCGCAAAGTGCATCCAAACGGCGCAGGTCCATATCCACGGCAACCACAAAGGGCAGCCCGTCGTACAGAGCGTCGCTGTCGGGGAATACCTCCGCCGGTGGGCGAAACTTTGTCCGCAGGGCGGCACGGGCCAGCCCCGCCCGGTAGTCCGGGCGGCTCATGATTTGAAGCTGCATGGCGCCGGTGTCGTCGCAGGACAGCAGATGCATCGGCAGGGGCGACCGGCGGTATGCCTCGCCGTAGCCAATCAGCCGACCCGTGGCGGCGTGGGCGGTGTCCTCCAGCTCAGCCAGTATTTCGGCGTAACTCTCTCCGGCGAAGAGGAGCGCGGGGCGCAGCTCGCGCAGCATGGCGGTGTTGTTGGAGAAGGCGGTCAACTCATCGGCCAGAATCAGCTTGCCGATGCCGGGGCAGACCCAGTGCGCGGCGCAGGACAGCTCCCCCAGGCGGATGACGGCGGCGACGCGGGTGCTTCCCCAAGGATTCTTTCCCCGCCCTCTGGCATTGCCTAGGAGGTACATACCAGATTCCCCACTCAGAGTCTCTATGGCTGTGATAAAAAGATTGAGTCTTGCCCGGTAAGCGGTCAGCGCCAGTTTAGACAGACGGAGGCGGCGACACATATCGGCTGGCCGATAAGAGGAGGGCATCTCCGGCGGCAACTGGGAACATACGTCGTTGAGCAGTTGATTCCCCCGTGTGGTAAGAACAAGGGAATGGCTCCCTTCATGCAGCTTGAGTAGGCTCATGGCGGTAAGATTCTCTATCTCCTGTTTCGTCACAATGTGGGTTAGGTCAAGAGGGCTGATGTGCCGACACCAGCGGAGCAGGCACAGCAAATCGAAGTCGGCTACGCTGAAAAGCAATGGCATCACCACCTCTGTCTTAGATTCCTGCGAACGCCGAAACCGCCCTTGCGCCGATTCCGGCGCAAAGTCGATTTCGGCGTCCTTAGCTCATGGTTTTTGCTTGAGGACCGATGGCACCCCGTAGATGTCGGGTCACACAGCGGCCCAGGTTTTTTTGCGGTGGAAAATTCATGCGCTTTCAACACCTTCGGCGCGGAAAGAGCCATCGGATTGATGCTTTACAGGCAGTCCTGTGGAAACCTCCTGCGTGGTGTCGTATCCGATGGGGTAAATGCGCCATCAAAGGCTGTACTCTCCCGCCCGCACGGCGAAGAAATCCGAGGCATCCGCCATGTCCAATAGTGTGATATGGCAGGCATTTTCCCGGCTGCGGGTGGAGAGCAGCGCTATGTTCAAGGTGAATTGGTCATCGTCCGGGACGAGCCTGCCCTTGAGGGCATTACAGACGGCTTTATAGCCCTTGTTGTCCTGATCAAAAATCCGGCGTCCATCCACATCGCAGTGTTCGTCAATGACCAGCAGCGCTCCGTCCTCGAAGTAGGGCAGCGTGTTATGCCGCGCCTCATAGCCGTCCAGCAGCCGGCGGATGGTATCCGTGAGCCACGCGGGCGGCTGATACCGGCAGTGGGGCAAGAGCGTGTTGAGGGTGATGTGGAGCCAGTTATAACCCAGGGTCTCCACATGGCCGGTGATGGACTGGGTGGGCAGTATCGGCCGCTTGCCGAAGCTGCCCACGCCGGGACTGTATCGCTCGCCGAGCACACGCAGCTCCAGCACCGCCGCCTCGAACTCGCCCAAGGTTTTTTCAAGCACCTGTTGGAGCTTGGCGTCCGACATAGCGCCGCCATCCGCCAGCGCCACAAGCCCCCCGGTAGCGGTAAAGGCTCCGCCCACCAGCTCCTGTATCCGTCCCATATCACGTTTCAAGTCGTTCATGATTATTCCTCCCGCGTCCTGTGCAGATCGGTGGGCGAGGTGGTGATGGCGTCGTACTCCCGCTGCGTGGCGTGGAAGGCGATGGGGACGTGGTTGTAGCCGATGCACAGCAGCCCCTCGCCCCGGCGAAAGCGTGTGATCTGCCGCACCTCGTCCTCGGAGAGGTTGAGCACACCTTGAATGAGCCTTGCCTCCTGCTCCTCCATCTGCATGATGAGCTTAATGCGGGAGCTGTCCAGAATGCCCTTGCCGTACTTGCCGCCCTCCAGCCCGAAGAGGTCCTGCATACCCTGGGTGGAGGTGATGGCGATGCCGCCGAGGCCGCGGATGGTCTTGACCATCTCCTGCACAAAGGCAGCGGCCAGGGGATTGGAGTTGGCCCCCACCAGCGCCCACAGCTCATCGGCAATGAGGGCGGACAGGGACGCGCCCGCGCCCATGATAAGGTCATTGGCGAAGTCGGTGGCCCAGAAGATGCCGGGGAGGATGAGGTCGTCCGGCATCCCGGTGGTGTCCAGGACGATATACTTGTTGTCCACATCCACGTTAGTTTTGCCGCCCATGGAGGCGGCGGAGCCGGTGACGAACCGGGTGAGCACCACGCTGAGGTGCTTTGTCTCCGGCTTGGCTGCCAGCACATGGAACCAGTCAGGGAGGGTGGGCATTTCTCTCAAAGTTGTGCCATCCGCCTCAAAAAGAGAGGCGTTGTCGAAGGTGATGCCGAGCTGCCCGTAGCACTCCACCAGGGAAGCATCCAGATAGTTTTTGTCCTCGTCGGAGAGGTCCTTTTTCAGCAGAGAGTAGAAAATGACCAGCCGGGAGATTTTATCCGCCAGCACGGAATCGTCCCGGGCCGTCAGGTTGCGCAGCTCCGAATGGGCGTCCAGCGACGTGCGGCGAATGGCCATGATGTTGATGCAGTCCTTGGAGGACGGCGCCAGACGGATGAACTGACCGCCGATCTCATCGCACATGGGGCGAAACTCGTGGCCCTTCTTGGGCACGATGTAGATGACCTGCTTGCCCTGCTGGCGCAGCCGTCCGCCGATGCTCTGGAGGGTGAAGGTCTTGCCCGCGCCGGAGGAGCCGCCCACCCAGGTGTTGCCGTTGGTGTACTTGTAGTCGTCGTAGAAGTCCAGAAATACGGGGGATTTGTTATACATATTGAGGCCGAGGAAGACGCCGTTCTTGTCGCTGAGCTCATAGGAGGCAAAGAGGAAGGCCGCCGCCACCCCAGAGGTGAGTGCGTTGCGCCGGGATTTGCGCTCAATGTCCGCATCCAGCGTGAGCAGCGGGAGCTGGGAGAGAAAGCCCTGCTCCTGCTTATAGTCGCAGCGCCGGGTCACCATATCCACCGAGACGCAGAGGTTTTCCACCGCCGACACCCGCTGCTCCAGGGTTTCCGCGTCCTCCGCCGTGACCTCAATTAACGTGTGCATATAGTAAAAATCCTCCCCTTGGCGGTTCATGACCTCCTTCAGGTAAAGGCCGGAGGAAATGGCGCTGTCCAGCTCCTCGTAGTCCTGGCGGGTGTCCCCCACCTCCCGCATCCGGGAGCGGTTGACCATGGTGGTCTGGGCAATTTTGGACAAAACCTTCTCTTTTGACTGGCGCTTCACAATAAAGCTGAGACTGACGCCCTCCCCGGCCTCTACCAGGGGCGTCAGCCAGCCATTGCCCACGGTGGTGGCGTAGCCGTAGCCCGCCACATAGAGGTAGGCATGAAAAATGCCGTCCACCACGATGTGGTCACGGCTCTTGGTATCCACAGCGGTGGGGGACAGAATATCCAGAATGGTGGTGGAGCCGGCCTCGATCTCGCTCATGTCCGGCTTGGGCTCCCCGAACAGCAGGCGCTTGAGACGGGATTGCTTCGGCTCCGCTTCTATGCCATCCTGCACTTGCGGCGGCATATTTTTCTTTTTCAGTGGTTTTTTTGTCTTGACAGGTGGTTTCACTTTCATTATGTGCCTCCTTTTTTGCCTAATAATTGCTTGCTTTTGTACATACAATAGCATATAATAAAGAGAGGAAAGGGGCTGATTTTCTATGGCAAAGACAACAAATGTATTTGCACGTGTAGAGCCGGAATTGAAGGATCAAGCAGAAAACGTGCTGGGGCAGCTTGGTATTCCCATGTCCAATGCCATCGGCATGTTTCTGAAACAGATTGTATTGCAGCGTGGGCTTCCGTTTGACGTAAAACTGCCTGAAGTTCACAAGCCTATCGCAATGGGGGCGTTAACAAAAGCTGAATTGGATGTGGAATTGCAAAAGGGCTATAATGACCACTTGGCTGGGCGCGTTCGTCCGGTGGATGAGGTGTTCAGCGAGTTGACGCGAGAACTTGGATTATGAGCGCACGTTATCGTATCAGCATAACTCAGGAAGCGGCCGCAGACCTTCGCAATATTCAGCGGTATATTGTCTATGTTTTGCAGGAAAAACAAATCGCCAATCAGCTCATGCAACGAATTCGGAAAGAAATTTTAACTCTGGCACATATGCCGGAACGCATCAAACGCATAGACGATGAGCCGCATCATAGCAATGGCCTCCGTAAGCTGATTGTTGGAAACTATGTAGCAATTTTTCTTATCTATAATGACGAGGTTCGTGTACTCCGTGTGATGTATGGCGGCATGGATATCGACAAGCAGCTAAGTGAATAAATTGATAGAGGCGGGTCGCATGGCCCGCCTCTATTCATATACCCCATGCACCACCGTTGTCATATCAAACACACCCTCCGGAAGCTTGACCCGGCGGCTGGTGGACTTGTTGATGAGCTCGTACAGCAGCTCCAAAACAGCGTTGTCCGTATAGCGCGGCTCCAGAATTTCCAATCCGCACAGGTCCAGATACCGCCGTGCCGTGTCCGCCTCCTCATTCAGGCGCTGGGCGATGGCGTCCACGGTGTTGCGCCGGGCCTTCATCTGCGGCTCATACTGAAATGCCAGAAAAAAGCGGTGGGTAATGGCCTCGCTCTCACCAAGTCTGGCGACCTCCTCCACATTGTCCTCGATCATAGCGCGGCACTTTTCGTTTTCCTCCCGCTCTGCGTAGCCCTTCATGCGCCCGGCATAGCCCAGCATATCCGCCTTTTGCGTCAGCACCATGATTTGCAGGCTGTTTGGGGCAATTTTCAGGTAGGACGCAAAGCTGATGATGATATTTTGCTGGTCACCCGGTGATTTGAGATAGAAGTTGACGGGCAGCACCTCCACCACTTTTACAAAGCGGTTGTCCTTTGTCACCACCACGCCCTTGACGACGTTCTTGATGGGCAGCCACGCCTGGATGCTGTCATGGTAGGCACTGCCTAACCCGCCCGCATCCTTGACGCCGCCGCCAAATATCAGTTCCTTCAGGTTCATTTCTTGACCTCCCCTCGGTAAGTAAGCAGTCTTCGCTTTTTGCGCCAGCGCCACCAGCGGCTCAGCCACCGGCTCAGGCTGTCATCATTGACGCCGATTAGCCCGAAGCCGCCCAACGGCACCACCACCGTGAGGGTGGCGATGATTTTAGGCGTCAGGGCCAGCGGCAGAAAATACAGGCAGAAAAACAGCGTTGGCACCGTGAGCAGCACCGCCTCTATGGCATTGCGAATCTCAAACAGGCCGAACAGCCGCCCGGCATCGGTGTAGTTTGTGGGGAGGTGGTACACGTTATCGTTCATATTCACACGCCTCCATCATGTCCAGCAGACGGCCCTTGACGGCCTCATAATCACACTCCAGCGCCAGCATTGCCGCCCTGCGCTGTGCAATCAGGGTTTCCAGTGCCCCCTCGCACTTCTTTTCCAGCGTCCAGGTAGGCGGCGTCTGCCGAAGCTCCGCGCGGCTGATGTGCTGGTCGGAGATTCCGGCGGCGCGGGCCAGCTCGTCCAGGGTAATTCCATACTTCAGCCGCAGGTGTCTTAAATAGGTAGTCTCGTTCAAACGAATCCCTCCTGTCACTCCATCACCCAAAAAGGCCCGCCCGATCCGGCGCTGCGGCTGGCCTCATTTGTGATGATACCCAGCGCCCACTCCTGGCCGCTGCGCTTCACGCTGGCCGGGTCTGCCACCAGAATTTTGCCCTCGGCCGTCACGCCGCGCAGGACAATGAAATGCCCTCCGCTGGTAAAATGCCCCTTGGTCATGATGGCAACGACCAGCTTGCCGTCCTTCAGTGCCTGCACCAGCTTCTTGGCGTCCCGGCCAATGGGGGTGACGGTCAGGCCGTAGTGGGCCGCGCCCTCGGTCATCAGCGAATGGTAGCTGCCGTTGCCCTCGCAGCGGTAGCCGTTTTTCACCGACCACTGCGCCACACCCTCTGGGGTTACTTTGTTGGCGGTCAGTGACGCCACCGCGATGGCCAGCGCCGTGGGGCCGCAGCCGGCCTCCCCGATGGTGCCGGTCTTGCCGTACATTTTGTTGCCCCAGCGGGAATCCGTCTGATTGTAGTAGACCACAGGGGTGGCGGCATCGGAGAATACGATGTCGCCGTAATCTGTGTTGTAATAGCCCTCGCCGTCGCTGTCAGGGAGTCCGACGCTTTGCTCCTCCGCAAGCGTGGCATAAATGGTGCGTGCCCAGGTCTCCTCCTCCGCTGTAAAGCCCAGCTTGCGCATGAGGGCGTCCGGGTCCAAGTCCGCGATGTCGATTTTAAGCGTCCGCATGATGGACGCCGACTCGCCCTCCCCGGTGGTCTCGGTCACGATGGAGCCGGACCAGGTGAGCTTGCCGATGGTCATGCTGCGGATGGCCTCGGGCGACATGCTATACAAATCCTGGTGGTGGGCGGCAGAGGTGATGGCGATAAACCAGTACATATTGGTATTGTCAACGTCTTTGGCTACGTCCACCTTGTCATAGGCGGGGCCCTCCTCGCCGGTGTAGGCCGCCTCCAGCTCCGCGATGATGCGGTCGATCTCCTCCTGGTTGTAGTTCTGGACCGAGCGGTAGGCCGCGTCGATGTTGTAAGCCTTGTCTGTCAGGGCTACGATGTCCTCCGCCGTGGCGCTGTCAAACCCAAACAGGATGTTGGGAAGCGCCGCCATCACCAGCGTGGGCAGCAGAATGAGTGTGCAGAGCACCACAAAGGCGATTTTCAGCAGCTCCGGCAAAAAAGACGTGGCCGCCCCGGCCACCGCGCCGGGGAGACCGCCGGAGGCAGCGCCCCGGGCGATATTCGCCAGAGCCGCCGCCATTCGGGCCAACGCCTGTGAGCCTCCCTTATTTTCCATGTGTTCCGCCTCCTCTCTCCCGATGGGGTGGGCGGTTCTTCTGCTGCGGCGATGCTTGTCCGCCGGGAGCCGCACGCTTCCCTCCGGTTTTTGCGGGGGATTGGCCGAAAGCGGATGGGGTCGCGGACTTTCCATCCCGCCCCGGCCGTTCTGCCTGTCCGGTAGTCTGTTTTCCTGCCATGCCGCCGGACGGCCTCGGTGCTTGGTGAGCCGCACCGGCGCCGGAAGTCAGTCTGCTTTCCTGCCGTGCCGGGGTAGGGCGAGAGGGCGCGGATGGGGCGACCGGCGGCGGCGTTCGGCTGGCTTGGGTAGGCCGTGCCTCCGTACGCGCCGGATCAGCGGGTGGCGCGGGCCGTGGGGAGCCGAACCCAGGCTGCCCGCCACGGGTAGGCCGTTCTGTGCTCTGATCGGCCGGCATTCCTGCTGTGCCGAGCGAGACTGCCCCCGTTTGCGGGCGGCTCTGCGCTGTCGCGGTGGGGGCGGCACCCGTTCTGGTGGTCTGCTGCGTACTCACGCTGGATTGCCGCGTGCTTACATCGGCTTGACTGGTGCTCGCGCCGCTCTGGCGGCTCGTCACAGACCTGGTGCCGCCGGGCTTGCCCGCCGCTTCCTGCCGTGCCGATGGCGGCGCGGCGGTAAAGCGCGTTGTTTCGGGCTGCTGTGGCCCAGCGGCGGCCTGCTTTCCTGCCATGCCGGGGGGAACTGCGCCACTTGCGGTAGTCGGTGCGCGGCGGGGGGCGGCGTCCGTCTGGCTTGTGCCCATGGGTGTTTGTTTGGCGTCGGTATCGGCCGTGCCCATTCCTGCCATGCCGGGCCGCCCGGGCGCTCCGGGAACTGCTGCCTCCCGTGAGACAAAGGACGGTCTGGGACTCCATCCGCCCTGTCCCTGCTGCGCCGAGGTCCGTCGGCTGGCGCTTTGCTGCGCGCCCGGTGTCCCCGGTGTTCCTGCTGTGCGGCTGCTGCCGGACATACCCGGCGTTGCCGCTGCTCCGCTGCGCTCCCCGGCCTGAGCTGCGCTGTGCGTGTGGGCGGCGGTATGCTGGGTGCTCTGTGTATCCGTCTGTGCTTGGGACGCTTGGGCGGCGCTCTGCGCCGCTGCCGTTCCTGCCGTGGTGCTGGACTGGCTCTGCTGAGAGGACGCGGCATAGGCTGCGGACGAGGCGTGTCCTGTCCGGGTGCCACGACCGCCAAAGGTCTGCCGCCCACCATAGCCGCGCCCGGCAGCGCCGCCGCCTCCGGCCCCGCCGGGCGGGGTACGACTCCCGCCGCCGGTTGCTCCTCGGCCACCGTTCCTGCCGATGGACTTAACCACCGTGGAGCCAAGGGAGCGGGCCACGTTGAATGCCAGCATACCGGGAATTCCGCCGCGCCCCAGGCCCTCGCCGGTAATGGCCGGGTTCAACCCAATGCGGGTGATGATGCCGTCTATCTTCCGGGCTACCCTTGCGATGCCCATGACGAGGATCATCCAGGGCAGCACCTCCGTCCCATCCGGCATGATGGCAAGGGCGGAGATGAGCATTTTGAGAAAAATGACGTTGAACACCATCATCAGGCACATGGAGCCGAACATCCGCACCCAGCCTTTGAAAATATCTTCTGTGCTCTTGCTGCCGCCCATGGCAAAGGCGAGCGGCGATAAAATAGCCAGCACAGCGGTGACCACATACCGCTCGCCGACCTCGAAGAACAGCCGCACCACCTGCCACATGACGATAAAGCCGATGATGAGCACCAGCAGCCACGACGCGCCGATGGAGAAGGTCGTCTCCTCCGGCACGGGAATCTGGACGCTGGAGGGCACCTGAAGCATGTTGATGACGGTGGCCGTGATACCGAGGCCGATGTCGCAGATTTGCCGGCTGGCCAGCAGCAGGAACGAAAATACGGCGGTTCTGGCAAACAGAATCTTGGGGTCCTCGGCGTCAAAGCCCAGACCGGCCGCCATGCTCCGCATGGACTGAAAGACCAGATTGCCCAGCAAAAGCGCCCAGCCCACAGCCATGACAATGGCAAAGATGTTTTTCGTCACGGGGACGGACTGTTCAAAGTAGGCCATGTCCATGCCGAATACGTCCAGCAGGGAGTTTGAGATGTATTCGACGATCTCCAAAACAAGGCTGAATATCCACTGGACCAGCCCCTTAAAAATACCTTCCAGAATGGCGCATCACCTCCTATTCCGCGCCGGTGGCGCGTCAAGAGAGGGTGGCCAATCCGCTGAACAGCGGCCGGACATAAGCCAAAAACGCCCCAATGCCGTTAATGACGGCCCAGGCGATCCAGATGCGCCGCAGCCAGTCCCACGCCTGGTCTACCTTGTGCTGATTGTTGGACATCTTAGCGCCCACCACGGCCACCGCCGACATGAGCCCCGCCAGCACCGTGCTGATCCCGGCGATTTTGTTGTAGACATCCACGATGATGCGGTTGGCCGCCGTCCACATATCCTCCACGGCCAGGGCGGGCAGGGTGAAATACGCCGTGAGCAGGATAAAGGTCATGATCATGACGTAATATTTCGGGAGCTTGGGACAGAGCCGAGCAAAAAACTGTTTCATATACAAATGCCTCCTTGTTAGCGGTGCGTTTTCCTGCTATACTGTCTTGGGTGATGGAAATGGTATATGTATGCGATAACTGCCACTTTGTCTTCAGCCGCTCCTCCGAAATCGAGCAATGCCCGGACTGCGGGAAGTACACGATTCGCGCAGCATCGGAAGAGGAAAAGCGGCAGTTTGAAGAAATCCTGACAGAGAGCAGAAAGCATCCGCTTTAAGCGGTGAAATAGCAGCGGGACGGCAGTTTTGCCGTCCCGCTGTGCTTTTTAATAGCCGGTCTTGGGGAGCTGGGGCTTGTTGGGCGGGTTCAGGTTCTTTGCAATCGTAACCCAGCTTGCGTTCTTCGTCTCCCAGATACCCTGATACTTGCCGCCGGCGTCGGCCCGGTTGATGATCTGATAGCCGCTGGTGATTTTGGGGCTGACGGCCACGGTCATGGTGGGCCTTATCACCGACTGGAAGCCCGCCGGGACGGTGCCGAAGTCAAAGTACACATCCATCACCACCTCGCCCGCCATCAGGGGCAGCGCGTTCAGCGTAAAGCCATAGTTGTTGGTGGTGAGCAGATTGGATGCCAGCACTCGGTAGTCGTTGCAGTTGGTCTTGTAGAGGATGCGGTAGCTCAGCCGCTGGCTGTAGGTGCCGGTGGTGAGGGAAAAGGCCGTGGCGGCGTCCGTGGGGATGCGGTCATGCCAGTAGAAATTTTCCAAAGACACATTGGAGGCATTGGCCACCGTAAAGGTGTAGCTCATGTTGCTGCCCGCCAGCACCTCCTTGATGCCGGTCTTGGTGAGCGCCACGCCGGTCAGGGCGCTCTTGTTATAGGCGGCCAGCTTGATGATTTGGCCGGGGTATTCCAGGTCAACGTCAAAGGTCTCGCCCGAGAGCTGGTAATAGGGCGGCGCCTGCACCTCCCGGACAAGATAGCGGCCTAAAGGCAAAGGCGAGGATGCCGCTACGCCCCGGGCGTCGGTGGTGATGTAGCCCACTACGACGCCGCTGCGCTGGCGGACGACCTCAAAGACCGCGCCCTTGAGCGCAGCGCCTGCCATGCCGCCGGTGATGGCATTGTCCTCTGCCGCGTACTTGGTGATTTGGATTTGCCCGGTGACAGCGGTATTCTCCCAGCGGATCTCGGAAGAACTGCCGTAGCGGACGTAGATGGTTTTAAAGTCATCGTCTCTCAAGTAGCCCTCCGGCGGATCGATCTCGCGCAGCTTATAGCGTCCGTCGGGAACGCCGTCGATGTAGACATAGCCGCGCTGGTCGCTGCGGTACTCGCCCACGGGGTTGTCGTTGCTGTCGTAAAGCACAAAAGTAGCGCCATATAAGCCCTCGCCAGTTTGGCTGTCCACCTTGCGAATGACGATATTGGACTGCTTGCGGTTGGTCACTTCCACCGTGGTGGTTTTGCCGTCCTTGACCTCCACATCCCGAGGCTCGGCGTCCAGCTCGTAGCCGTCCGCCGCCCTGCGCTCGGTGGCAGTGTACCAGCCGGGGGTGAGGCTTGGCAGGCTAATGATGCCCCTATTGTCGGTGCGATACGTGCCGACACGCTGGCCGTCCATGTGCGTCACTTCAAAGGTGACGCCGCCGATTGGCTGGCGGCTCTCCTCGTCCAGCTTGACAATGCGCAAGCCGCCCTCGGGGGTTTTGGTGTCATAAAAGGTAAGGGTCTGCGTGTCGTGGGTGTTGACGGCCACGGTCTGCGGCGGCGCGTCCAGTTCGTAGCCGTCCGGGGCTTTGGTTTCGGTGACAACATAGGTGTCGGGGTTCAGCCCCGTGAGAATAATCTGGCCGTTTTTATCAGTGGTATAAAGCCCGTTGGAGGACACGACCCCGCCCTGGGCGGCGGCAAACTCCCTGCTGCTGGTGGTAATTTTGAACGTGGCCCCAGCCAGCGGCTCTTTTGTGTCGGCGTCCAACTTGACCACCACAAGGCTGCCCTTGGGCGCATTGTAAAACGTGAGGGAATGGGTCTCACCGTGAATGAGCTTCACCGTCTGCGGTGTACCGTCCAGCACATAGCCCTCCGGGGCTTTGGTTTCCTTGACCACATAGGTGTCCGTGGGCAGTCCGGGCAGGTGGATGGTGCCGCTCTCGTCGGTGGTGTAGATGCCATTGCTGTTGCCCACCACGCCACCGGCGCTGTTGCGAATCTCAAAGACTGCCCCCGCCAGTGGCTTTTTCGTCACGCTGTCCAGCTTGGTAATGGTAAGCCCGCTGTCGGGCTGATTGGCAAACTCCACCGTCACTGCGGCCTGTTCTTTGCCGGAGAGATATACGGTCTTGGGCGCGTCGTCGATGATGTAGCCCTCGGGCGCGTGGGTTTCTTCAATGATATAGGTGCCGGCTTTCAGTCCGGTAATGACGATGGTGCCTTGGGCGCTGGTGGTATACTCGCCAATGGTCGTGCCGCCTGCGCCGCTGACGCCCTCAAAGTAGCGCACACGGAATTTTGCACCTTGCAGCACATGGCCATCGGTAGCGTCCACCTTTTTAATGATAAGGGAATTGAGCGGTTGGTTCTCAAAGGTGATGGTCTTGTCCGCATCGGCTTCCACGAATACGTCCAACGTGGACGGCTCTTTCATGGCGTAGCCGGGGGCGGGTTCGGTCTCCGTGATTCTGTACCAGCCCGGTTCCACCGCTTTCAGGGTGAACAGGCCGTCCTTGTCAGTGGAGAAGTCACCAATCTTGCGCAGTTCCCCGGACAGGCTGCCGTTGACAGCATACCACACGCTGAATTTTGCCGCCTGAATGGAGTCTTTTGTGATGCTGTCCACCTTGGACACGGTAAGGTCGGGCAGGCGTTTGTTCTCAATGGTGATACTGGTGGGCTTACCCTCCACCATGAGGACTTCATGGGGTGTGGTGTCCAGAATGTAGGGCGCGGGGACAGATTTTTCCGTGATGATGCAATAGCCTGCGTCCAGCTTATAGACGTTAATTTTTCCGTTCTGGTCGGTGGAAAAATCGCCAACCAACGTGCCGTCCTTTTTGGTGACGGTGAACACCGCGTCGGGAATGGGCTTTTCAGCTGTGTCGGTCTTGATAATTTCCAGCGAGGGGCGGGGGTAATTCTGGAACTGGACAACGCCTGTCTTGTTCGGCACAAGGGTAATGAGCTGGGGCGTGGTGTCCAGCAGGTAGCCGCTGGGGACACTCTGCTCGATCACTTCATACACGCCGGGGTCAAGCTGCTCCAGCATGGCGATGCCGTCTCCGTCGGTGGTGATGGTGGAGAGGGTGGAGCTGTCCGCCTTGCGGACGGTGAAGGTCACGCCAGCCACAGGTGCGCCGGTGATGGCGTCGGTCTTGATGATCTGGAGGTCGGGCTTGCGCTGGTTGTCCACCACAAGCTGCGAGGTCTTGCCCGGGAACAGCTCCACATGGTACTCTGTGTCACTCCGCACATAGCCGCCGGGGGCGGCAATCTCCTGCACGGAATAAATCCCCGGCTCCATGTCGGTTAGGGTGATGCGCCCCAACGTGTCCGTCACCCGGTCGAGGTAGCGGCTTCCGTCCTCCAGCTTGGCGATGCGGAACGTGGCTCCAGCCAGATATTTGCCACTTTGCGGGTCGTACTTCACCACCACCAGAGAGGGTTTGCGGGTGTTGGTGAACACAAACTGCGCGTTTTCGCCGGGGTTTAGCTGGATCACGCGACTGGCTCCATCCACAAGGTAGCCATCCGGGGCGGTCAGCTCGGTCACGGTATACGCCCCCGGTGTCAGCGCGGAGAGGTCGATTTCGCCGTGCTGGTCGGTGGTGTACTCCTTGGAAAACGAGCCGCCCACCTGCTCAATGCGGAAGTGGGTATTGGCAAGGGGCTGCATGGTGGCGCTGTCCACCTTTAAAATGTGCATACCGGGTCTTCTCTCATTGAAGAAAATCAGCTCCGCGGGCGTTGTACTCCCAGCCTTGACTTCAATCTGCTGGGGGGTGGAGTTCACCACATGGCCGCTGTCCGTGGCAATCTCTTTGACCAGATAGATTCCCGGCTCAATGCCCCGCAGTGTGATTTCGCCCAAGGCGTCCGTGGTATATTGGCCAAGGAGCACCGCGTCCCGATATACCTCAAAGGTGACGCCAGGGAGGGTGGTCATGGTGGCGGCGTCGTACTTGGTAATACGCAGGCCGGGCTTGCTCTGGTTTTCAAATGTGATGGTAGTCGTCTGGCCGGGTAAAATTTCTATGGTCTGCACCTTGTCGCTCTTGATATAGCCTGTGGGTGCGGCCAGCTCACGCACTTCATAGCTTCCGGGCATCAGCTCGGATACCACGGCCACACCCGCTGCCATGGTGGTGACGGTCTGCATCGCACTGGTCTTAATGTTTTTGAGTTGGAGAAACGCTCCGGGGAGGCCCGCGCCAGTAGCGGTGTCAAGCTTTTGGATGCGCAGGACGCCATAGGGTGCGTTATGGAACGTAGCGGTGGACACCTCGCCATACTTCACCGTCACGCTCTGCGTGGACTTTTCCGCAAGCAGGTGGTACTTGGGTGGCACAATTTCTGTCACGGTATAATTGCCTACTGTGACAAGGGGGATGGTGATGGTGCCGTCGCTCCCGGTGGTATATATCCCGATGGTGTCTCCATTGGGCGCTTTTACCTCAAAGGCAGCGCCGGCCAGAGGTATGTCCGTTCCCTCCTCCAGCTTAACAATTTTAAGGCCGGTATCCGGGGTGGTGGGCGGCATCCCGGGCTTATCAAAATTACTGATACCTGTCCGCAGAAGACTGGTCTGCGGGTCAATGTCGCAGAGGTAGTCCTGCAGCTTGCCATAAATATCGGTCTGCTGGCAGAGTGCGTAGAAAACTGCGTACTGATAGACCTTTGCGCTCATGGTAAATTGAACGCTTCCGGTCTGGCCGTCCACACTCTCCAAGGGGTAGAGCACCTTGAATTTTCCGTTGTAGCTCGCGCCGCTGGGGGACACCAAAAGCGTAGATAGGGTGTTATTATTGAGGTCGGTAATGCGTGTTCCCGCAGGTACATCGTCGGCGTTTTGGAATCGGACACTCACAGCGTAGTCACACACCCAAGTATCCGATGTGACGGTAAAAATCTGCTGCTTATACTGCTTTCCGCCTATGGTGACGGGGTAGGCGCTTTCCTTGTCCGGGGTGGCGGAAAGCTGGGGCTGGGGGACGCTCGTCCACGCCATGCCCCGGGTGTAGATATCCACGGCGGCGGCCAATAGCCGTTCACCGATTTCTCTCTCGCTCCCGGTGAGGGATGGATTGACAGTGACGCGATCAATGCTCCATTCGGGGATGAGATAGCACCATAGGGCAATCTTTCCTGCGTAAAAGGCTTGGTAGAGGTTGTCCAGCCCCAATTCATCCAATCCACGGTGGGGGTACATATTGGCGACCAATCCCACCACCTTAGGGTCTGACGCCTTTTCCTCCGCCAGATATTTGATGCTCTCTCCCTTGCCCACTGTCTGCGGAACGCCATATTGGTTGGGGTTGCAGCAGTAGGCGGGGATTTCCATGACCTCACTTGTGCCGGGTTTCGCTTGTAGAAAATAGGTATACTCTTGCTTCTGTACCTTTCCGTTGACGGCAAGATAGCTCATAGGAAAGCCGCCGCTGAAAATGTTGACTGCCCCCAGCGCGTCGTCCGGAGTATCTGCTGCGTGGACGGTGATAGCCAGCATGGAAAACAACATAGCAAAGGCAAGTATGCTACAAAAAATACGCTTCATGTTTTTCTCCTTTTCATCTAAATCTAAGTATAAAAGAAGCAGAGGCCCTCAATCGGGCCTCCGCTGATATTACAGTCCACCTAGGACAAAACTATTTTATAAGCCTTGGACATCATACTCCGTATACAAAAACTTGCCGTTTTTGTATACGTCCCAAGCTTCTACCGCAAATTGTGCAGCGGGAGCTGAATAAAAAACTTGTGTCAACTGGTCATCACGCCATGGCCAGAACGGTTGCACACCAGTCTGGTCTGTAATCCCGAGCTGGAGATTGAAAATTGGATTGCCCTTGGAACTGAGCTTTAGCGCTCCGTCTGCCCACAGCTCCGAGCAATTTGGAGTGGCATTGTAGAGTGTATACTCCATTCTACGTGTCTCATGCAGGTTTAAAATAGCCACAGTTCCTGCCACCTGACCCTCGTGCCATGCTATGGTTTTCACCTCTGGCAGCGCCAACACCGGGAATTGGCTCCAATCGCAAGTGGGGCTTGGCAGGGGTGGTTCTTCATCCTTTGGCTCGGTAACGGTAAACGTGGTGCCATCGTCAAGCTGCACCACATCTCCGGCCATCGGTCGAAACGGTGCATCTGACTGCGGAACTGTGAGCACGCCGGAAGCAGGAGGCGGGGTTGGCTTGACCTCCTCCGAATAGGGAGCTGTACTGTCGATGGACACGCTGTTAGTTTTGCCATCATAGTCTACGGCGAAGTCCACTGCCATTCCCACATCACGGAGCTTTACATAGTTATTGCCGTTGATGGCATAAGCTTCAAGATGTACTTGTTTGCCATCCACGAAGAAGGCCTGCGTGGACACTTCTGCCATGATACCGGAGGCATAGGCGATGCTGCCCCCAAACAAAACTGCACCAACTAATAAGCCGAGGCAAAAGGGCGTAAATCGTTTCATGGTCATTCTCCTTCCGTGCGCTTTTCTTGACTTGAGCATACGACAGAAAAAACGCACTGTCAAAGGATTATTTGAAATGCCTATGCCGCAAAACCGATTTACTCCGAAACGGCCTGCACGCACCACCGTTGCGAGGGCTCATTGGCCACGCAGGTAATCAGGGTAATTCGGTTGTCCGTGGTGGCACCCAGATAGGACCAATCCGTGCTGGAAATCCGTGTCACCGTGGTCACGCGGTAGGTGCGCGTCCCCAGGGCTGTGGTGTACTGGATTTTGCTGCCTAAATTCAGGTCCTTGATGCCGCCGATCACATAGGTGGCCCCCCGATTGTGCCCACAGATGCCGATATTCCCATTCCAGGCCGAGGTGGTGGTGAAATGCCCCACACCCTTTTTCATGCTGGACGCTGTCTCACCGTCATAGACCTTGACGGTGATGCTCAGGTCTGGGATTTTTAGTGTGCCGATGCTGCCATCACTGCGCAGGACATCCGCGACGGGCGTGAACTTGGTCTGTACCACCGGGGGAACTTCTGTGTAGCCGGGGAGTGTGGGCGGCATGACAGGTGCAGCGCCGCCATCTGGTACGGCAATGCTTGGCAGACTGCCGCCGCCCAAAACTGGAGGAGCTCCGCGCTCCATGACGCCGATACTGGTATTGCTGGGCTTGCCATAGGGCAGCTCCGGCAAAGCTGCCCCGGCAGCATTGTGGCCGCCGTAGTTATACTGTGCACAGTAAACACCCTCATGGTCCGTGGCACGGTAGTATTCCTTGCTTTCAGGTGCCTTGATCTCATAGTCCAGCGCCAGTGCCCCGGTGGACATGGCTGCTGCCAGCACCACACCCAGCGCCAGCGAGGCGGCTGCTCGTACCTTTTTCATTCCGATTCCTCCAGTTCTGTGTACTCTGCATCCGTGACCTGATGGCCTTCCTGCTGGCTGAGACGGGCAATCTCGCGGCGGGAGCGAATGAGCAGAATGATAAGCACCACAAGGGCAATCAGCCCCACGCCCGCGCCGATGAGGAAGTAGGGCAGCGGGCGGGACCACATCGAGGCTGTTTCCACTGCCACGGGCGCTGTCTCCGCGCCGAGATAGGTCAGCGTATAGGTGACGCTCTCCACTCCCGCGCGTGTTACCGTGCCGGTATATTCCGCCGTGGTGATGTAGCCCGTGGCCGCGTTGTAGCTGGCGTTGGCCGAATAGGTGGCCACGGCCTTATACTGGGCTGGCACCAGCACATCGTCCACCAGGGCGGTGCCCTGCACCTGCCAGTCCACGCTTTGAAGGTTCAGCGTGACTCCGTCCTTGACCGCCGTGGCCGGGATATAGGACAAATCGTTGCTGGCAAGGTTTTCGATTTCCTTGGTGGCGCTGACGGCATAGCTCTTTCTTGCATAGCCGGTCGCCTCGGTGCGAATGGTGGTGTGGTCAAGGCTGAGCGTACCCTGATAGCCGCCGTCCTGGTACGCAATGGACGGAGCCAGCGCCGCCAGCACAGCGGCGAGGTCTTTCTTGGCGGTTTCCACCGTGATGGTCTCCACCTGGGATTTGCTGTCCTGCGTGCGGTTTTCCTGCTTGGTCATGGTGGCAAAGGTGTAGGTATAGCCCTCATAGTCGAAGGGCTCCTCCACCAGGGATTGCGGGTCGGTATCTGCTGAAACCGTAAAGGTTTTGACACACATCTGCGTGCCGTTTAAGTTCTGCACCGTGGTGTCGGTAGGCACCTCAAGCGCAAGCGCGTTCACCGACAGCGCCAGGGTCAGAATTACGACGGATAGGATTTTCTTCATGTTCCATTTGCCCTCCATTTCAGGATGAAAATTCCCGCCACGACCAATGTGATTGCCGTGGCGAGGCCGGGGATGATTCGCCTCTTCATTTCTACGCCTCCTGTTAAAGTGTAAATTCTACTGTGCGCTCCGGGTTTTCCCGAATGTCCGCAAGTATTCTCAGGGATTGCTCCAGCGCCTTCATCGTGTCACGGGGTTGGTGCTTGATAAAGGAATTGAGCAGCAAAATGTCCCCACCGCTGATGGTAAAAATCAGGCGGACGAGGACCTTGTTTTTCTCCCGCAGCTCATAGAGCTGGCTGTACTTTTCCAGAGAGAAATGCTTCACGTGCGGCTCCCGCCACAGGGGCGGCGGCGTGTCCGCAAGATAGATGATTTGGCGCACGACCTTTTCCATCAGCTTCGGCTCCAGCGTCGTAAGAAACCGTCGCACCGGGGCCACACCCTCACGGGTTTGGTACATCCTAATGGCTCGCATGGTCAATTCCCTCACTTTCCTGGAGCAGAACCCGCAAATCCTCCAAAAACCCCGATGCGAATACGGGAAGTAACACTTTGCTGCCCGCAATCCACCAAACAGGCTCCGGAAGGGCACGGCGCATGGTGTCATACTGCATAGAGAGTGCCAGCAGGACCCGCCGGGGCTCCTCCCCGGACAGCTCCAGCAGACGGCTGCATACGGTGCGCACCGTCTCAAAGCTGCCGCTGAAATCACAGAGACTGTCATAAAACAGCCCTGCATAGATTTGACTGAATACCTTCATGGCGGCGTTGTCCGCCCTGCTGTCGGCGGTCAGAAGACCCATGCGCCGGTGCCGCTCCGCCGCGGAGTCATCAAAGGGGTCGTGGGGCCGCAAAAGCGCGCGGCCTGCATTGTTCATAGAGATACCTCCTTCAAGTGGGCATAAGAAAAGGGTGGGCACCATGGTGCCGCACCCTTGATCTGATGGATTGCTTACCCGGATACGCTTGCAGCGGCAGCGGTCAGCCCCATCCACGCCGGTGCCGTTTCCAGAATCCGTTTCAGCGTTCCCAGCGTAAACATACTTTCGCTCAGGCTGTGAAATAATTTTCCGTCGTCCATGCGGCTCAGAATAAAAAATGTGTTGCTCTTGCACAAGACCACTTCATAATTCGTGAGAGTTTCCGTTTTGTCAATGTGGGGGGTGAGCTCATGGACGGTCACGGACAGCAGTTCCCAAGGCCAGGGCTGTTCGGACATCCTCTTTTCGGCGGCCTTCCTCAAGTCGTCGGGGCAATCCTGCAACAAAATCCCTTTCATGCGCGTTCCTTTCCGACCTGGTGCTCAAAATAGAGAGACAGGGCCTTTTCGATGGTGTGCTCCATCTCCTTGACGGGTGTGCCGGGAGCAAAGAATTTTTGGTAGGTTTTGGGCTTGATTTTCACCGTGGGCAGTCCGCTTTGCAGCGACTTCACATCTGTCAGGATGTGGAATGTCTCCGAAAGGGTCAACGGGCGGCTCTTGTCGGCCTCTCGCAGCGCGTTAATTTTGAGGATGTTGGCGTTATAGTGGTGCTGACGCAGGATGGTGTTCACATGCGCCTGTGTCTCCTCTGACAGATAGGACAGCTTGGCGGCGGTGACCACCGAAAATTCTCCTTTGTCAATGCGGAGCTTCAGTAAATCAATCAGGTTATTGACGCGGAGATAGTAGGCTACCATGCGGCCCTTCATCGCATAATTTTCGCCGATGGAATCCCTTGATTTTAACCTGTGGCAATCGTTGCCACAAGTTGCGTCGGACTCCAGACCTTGCAGCTCTGCGATGATGTCGTTTCGCTTGCCCTGGGAGAACATTTCCGAATAACGCAGGGTCAAAACCGCCGCCTTTTCGCTGGGCAGCAGGTCGGCAAAGGAGCGCTGCATGAGATTGGTCTCAATGACGTACATTAGGGCTTCGGCGTCAGTGATGCCCTCCTTGACCAGGCAAAGCGCTTCCGTCAGGCCGGCGACGCCTGCTGCATTCATGCGGTTGTGCCCGGAGAGCATTTCATAATCGTAGTCGGGGTCATCATAGATGCGCCGAACAATGAGGGGCATGAGAATGCCGTTTTGCCGGATGCTTTCCACCATATCCGCCAGCCGTTCCCCCTCGTAGAGGCGAAAGGGATGTTCTCTAAATGCCCGAATATGGGAAAAGGGAAGTAAGCTCAACCGATGGCCTGCACGAACCGGAGCCGGAGCAGTGGGAGACAGTTCTGTCTCCACACTGGCCCGCAGCTCCTGCATGGACTTCACCCGGTTGGGCGCAGGTGACGCTCTAGGCACTTTCCATCAGCTCCTTTGCAAAATCCATGTAGGCTTGTCCGGCTTTGGAATTTTTGTCGTACTCCAGCGCGGTCATGCCCCGCTGCACCGCCTCGCTGACCTGTACTGTGCGCGGAATGGCCGCCTTGAACACCCTGATTTCATTGGCAAAGGCGGCCTCCACACTTTGACGGGTGCTGTGATAGAGGTTTGTCCGAAAATCGCACATGGTAAAGAGAATGCCTGCAAATTCGATGCGGGGGTTCAAGCGCCGCTTGTTTTTGAACACGGTGGTGATGAGGTCAGAAAGCCCCTCCGTGGAATAGAACTCGGGGGTGATTGGGATCAGCACGCTGTCGGTGGCCGTGAGGGCGTTTACCATCAGCGGACTGGTGGCGCGGTTGGTGTCGATGATGATATAGTCGTAGACCTCGCGAAGCGGTTCCAAAATGTCTTGCAGAAACCGCTCCGTGCCCATCTCCGACTGGAGGATGCTCTCCAGCCGGGACAAATCCTTGCTGCCTGGGATGAAGTCGATTTTGCCGTGCGTGGCAATAAACTGAGGGCTGAGCGGCAGCTCGTCATCCCGGAGCAGCAGTTCCAAAAGGTTTCCAACGTTAAGTGGGGGCAGTGCGCCGGCATTGGTAGTCAGCGTGGCGGTGAGGTTGATTTGCGGGTCAAAGTCCACAACCAAAACCGTCCGTCCTAATTCCGCCAACGAGTACGCCAGATGTTGACAGGTCACTGACTTCGCGACGCCGCCCTTTTGATTTGCGGCGGTGATGATCCTGCCCATGTTCCACATCCTCTCATGTCATAGTCGCCCGAAAAGGGGGCGCAAAAAATGAACCAAACCAGAAAAGCCTTGCGCCGCAAGCACTTCCTGACTTGGTTCAACTATATCACTAGCATCGGCATAGATCTCCTGAAGCTCCCAGTCAGGGTTTCGCTCAATACAGTCTCGGAAGTATTTTTGCTGACTTTCAAATGAATTTGACTGATCGTCTTGATCTGTTGATACACGGCAATAGGCCGCCACTCGAATCATAATACCGTCTCCTCGTGGACATTTGTAACTATGCAAACTAAAACATTCGCAACGTAATTTTGGTTTGCATCTATTAAGCTCTTATGCTTTTTATACATTCTTTAAGCTGCGTAGAATTTAAAATCCCTTCCTTTTCAAGCGCAAGCAGAACAGCTTTTTGATATTCCAGCAAAAATTTGCTGTCCGGAGCTGTACAGCCTTGACAGCGTAAAAGCACCCATTTTTTTTGCATTCTACTCCCCCCTTTTCATTTAATTTATGCGGGTTAACAGGGGAGCTTGCTAATAAACATTGGATAATGATTGTACAAATTTAATTCTTATGCTAAAATAAGTTATATTTTGACAAACTCTTACATGAGGTAATGCCTATGCTTCACATTGCCATCTGCGACGACAACTCCGACCAGCTTACAGTAATCCTTTCCGCTGCTAAAATATACTTTTCTACCCACCCGGACTGCGAAGTTCAAATCAGCCAGTTTGACAACCCTCTTCACCTTTTGGAAAGTCTGGAGAAAACCGGCGGCTGGGACATTGTTCTGCTGGACATTTGCATGCCCGGCATTTTAGGCATTGATGTGGCAAAGGAGATCCGCGATCGCCGAGACAGGACGGAGATTATATTTCTCACCACCAGCAATGAGTATGCCATTGACGCTTTTGCACTAAAGGCCGCCCACTACTTACTCAAACCTTTTTCACAGATGCAGTTTAACGAAGCTATGGATCGCACCATGGCACGTTTTTCCAGCACCTCAACTAAAAATCTTGTCATTAAGCCGGAGGGCGGCGGTGCTCGCCTTGTAGATATTGATGAAATTTTGTACATTGAAAGCCGTGGTCATCTCCTTACCATTTACACAAAAAGCGGCCCGTGTACCGAAGGCCAGCGTTCCCTGAGCGGGTTTCTCAAGGAATTGGAGTCGCTCTCGCCGGGACAGTTTATTACTCCATATAAGGGTTATATCGTCAATCAAAAGGCCATTCGTATCATTCAACCAGAACAGATTATTCTACACAGCGGCGAACAAATTCCAATTCCTAAGCGTGGCTTTCGGGAGCTAAAGAACACCTACTTTGACTACATATTTGCCCAATCGAAGGAGCAGCTTTGTTTACACCACTGTAATACTCCCACTTGCCAATTAAATTTCCTCGTAGAGCACACCTCTTGATGGTTTATCAAGAGGTGTGCTTGCGTTTTATGTCGCTTCATGCGAAATAACCGTCGTTTTACGAAAATTTTTGCACACGAGAAAAAATAAATGCTATGGTATTCTTAAAAAAATAGCCAAGGAGGAACTATAATGAAAAATCGAATTTTAAGTACAGTGCTTACACTATGTGTACTTCTGTCCCTGTTGCCCATGAGGGCGGCAGCAGCAGAGATTACCAATACTGAAAATCTATTATATCGGGTTTCTTATGTAAGTAAGAGTGGATTCTCCATTCCCAAAATTGAAGGCACTGACAATTCTCCAAAGCTTATCTTTGAAAGAAGTCGGACTGTAAGCTGCGGTGGCGTTATAACCAGCAAATACACCATGGACTTTACCCGCAGCTTCGCTATCGAGGGGGCCGTAGCGTTTGCAGAGCGTGATGGTGTATCCTTTTCCCTGCATACAACACCTAAAAAAACATCATATACCTCGGATTACAACACCTGCATGTTAGGCCCCAGCTTGTTAAATAGCAAAGATTGGAATCAAAATAACACGAATTTTACAGTGAGCGAAGCACAAAACGATATGACCAACGGACTGCTGTGGGATTTTATGCAATATCAAAGCGGAGACAATTTTAGAGGAACCAGATTTCGAAAAGGTGCATACAGCTATCAAATTAACAGTAAAACCAGCTTATCCGCACTTAAAGATGATACTGGCGCGAATCAAAAGAATGTGGAGGGGACGGTGTCGGGTGGCAATTTTAAGCTCAACTGGGTCTGTACCAGCCCTGAAACCGCTGTTGGCAATCTGACACTTGAAATGGGCAATACCACCTTTACTTACACCAATTTAAATGCCATTGATGTGTTTGGTAACCGGGAAAACGCAAAAAATGTTTATTTTTCCTTGTCAACCTATCTACCCTCATTTGAAACAGGGTTTGAGGGCGAAAAGATAACCCAGACCAAAATCGCCATTGACAAGGCCTATTATACCGATACCGCAAGTGACAGCGGATCTACCTTAGGCGTGGAGACCTCATATTACATTGACACCGACGGCAATAGTACCTATGAAACCCAGCTAAAGGAATCTACTTTGGTTGCCCCCAACCAGACCATCCTTGCCAGAAACAAGATTTATAACAAAAATAAAAACGCCGTCAACCCCACCACCATGGCGCTGCTGATTCCAAACCTGTCCAGCTATGTGGCGCAGACGGAAACTAAAATCAATTCTATAGACGAAGACAGCCAAAAGTTATATTGGCATGAACATGGGGCAACTGAGGAAATAGAAAACAACAGCGCCATCGTCTTAATGGGAAAAGGGCCGCTAAACAGCACAGACCAGTTTGTGAATTATACCTCTGTCACGCTTCCTGCCGGCGGTGATGGAAATGTCGCTTATAACGATGCCTACGCAACTTATGAATACACCTTTACCCTGGGTGAAAATGTAACCCGTTTGGCTCAGACTGTACAGCTCGGCACACCGCCCTTTACTCCGGCAGTCATCGACTCCAATGTTTACTTTAACTCTCCCGCCGCCTTTGAGCCAAACGCCTCTGACGGTAAAATCATGTACGGGGTAAATGATACAGCGGAGAAAATCGGGTCTTACCGCGTCGTGTCAAAAGATAAAACCGATATTACCCTGTTTTATGACGGCCCCAGCGTCGTCACCGCCGGTATGGCACAAACCGGCATTTCTACTTGGCTCAACGGTGATTTCTTCACCACCTATTTAACCAAAATTGAGCAAGCGGCACTGCTCCCGTATATAAAAGACGGTAATAGGATTGTCCTCCCCTCTGAGGAGGAAGTAAAAGATAATGGCGTTTGGGGAATGACCGGGAATGACCGAGCCACCGCAGACACTGCGCAGGCGAGTACTGATTGGTGGCTGGGTGATACAGGACGGGCTGTCACGCAGAACGGCACACAAATCGTTACCCATGAAGATAGCAAAAAAAATGGTATCCGTCCCACCTTTAAGCTTAACCTGGGTAACGTGCTGTTCGTCACAGACGCTGAGACTGCTGCCGCCAAGGACGGTACCGTCAGCCCCAATTTGGACGAAATTTCAGATGTTACAAAAACACCCAATGCTTATAAACTGACCTTGGTGGACACCGAAAGTGCCTTTGCCATTGCCGAGGACAGCACCGTCATGACCACCTGGCAGGGCGGTGAACTTACATTAAATTACTCCGACGCAACCGTTGGTGAAAACTCCTATATTTCAGCGTTTATCGCAGATAACACCGGCAAGGACGTGTACTACGGGCGGCTGCTCAAGCCGAGCACGACAAGCGGAACCGCCATTGTAAATGTCCCGGTGGATATGGATAACGGAAAATATAGCCTAAAGCTTTTTTCCGAAACACTTTGCCCGGAGAAGGCCACCGACTACGGCAGCCGTTTCCAGGCCGTCAATCTCACCTTGGATAATAAACTTACCGGAACGGTGAGCCTATCCGGCGCGGTAGAATACGGCGCGCCGCTCTCCGCCGAAGTAACCGGCTCCAATGCGTGGGGTGCGCTTCAATACCAGTGGAAGCTGAATGGTGCTTCTATTGACGGTGCGACAAGTAAGACCTATACGCCAAAATCAACCGATATCGGGAATACGCTTTCCTGTGAGGTGAGCGACGGCGGCAAAGTGGGTACCACTCCACGCACAGACAGTATCGTCTCCGACGGCGCAATTGTTGGAAAAAAGACAGTTACTGCAAAAGCCGATGACAAATCCATAATCGTAGGCGGCGCACTACCAACCTTTACCGTCTCCTTCCTTGGCTTTGTCGGCACAGACACCGTGGATACGGTAATTGAAAACTATGTAGATGCGACAGCTTCCACTGCAACCGACGGACTTACCGCGGGTAGTTTCCTCATTGCTCCCGCCCTGGATAACGTGCGGTGGGCATCTGGCATGGACGCCTTGTATACGCTGACGTTTATTAACGGCACCCTGACCGTACAAGCACCATATAACCCTATTACGGTACCCGTCACCGGCTCTGATATTACGGTAAAAACCGAGGTAACTATCTCGGGCAGCAATGTTACCGTAAAGGCTCCCACGACAGCGAACCTGAACAAAATTATCTCTGCGGCATCCCAGGACGGAAAATCGGTGAAAATCGACCTCTCCGGACTAAGCGATAAACTTACCAATGTTAATTTGCCGGCAAATATAATTCAAGTGGTAGGCGAATCTGTTGCTGCCGGCGGTGTGGCGGGACTAATCGTCACCGTGCCTAACGGCAATACAGTTGCCTTTAACCGCACCGCTGCCGCCTCTATTTCTGGCGCTGCCAACGGAAAGGGGCTGACACTTTCCATTGATGAGCGAATCGGTACTAACCTTACCGCAGAGGAATCTACCTTGCTGGGCAGCAAAAAGGCCACAAATATCTTCGACCTGACTCTCAAGGACAGCACCGGAAACGTGGTCAGCGACTTTAGCGGCGGCACGGCCACCGTTACGCTCCGTAATGTTAAGATGATCGGCAAGCTCGCTGACTATGCCCTATTTCATAAGATGGGCGATAAGCTTGTGCCCCAGAGCTTCACCCCCATCGCCACCCAAACAGCGGATATTTACGACCTGATGCTGGATACCACCGGATGGTCCAGCTATCTTCTCACCTATCCGTATTCTGAAAAAACCAATCCATTTACAGACGTGGCAGACGGGGCGTATTATTACGATGCCGTGCTATGGGCCGCAGATAATGGCGTTACCAATGGTACCAGCGCCACCACCTTTACACCCAACCTAGCCTGCACCCGCGCCCAAGCCGTCACATTCCTGTGGCGGGCCATGGGCAGTCCAGAGCCGACAAACACGAGTTGCCCGTTCACGGATGTGACAGCGGATGCCTATTTCTACAAGGCATTGTTGTGGGCAACGGAAACAGGGATTACCGTAGGCACCAGTAAAACCACATTTAGCCCCGACATGACAGTGACTCGCAGCCAAACCGTCACCTTCCTCTGGCGAACAGCGGGTACGCCAGAGGCCATGGCGGCAACCCCCTTTACCGATGTGGCCAGCAACGCCTATTATTGCAGTGCCGTGCTTTGGGCGGTGGAGAAAAATATTACCGCTGGTACCGGCGCAACCACATTCTCTCCCCTGGTTTCCTGCTCCCGGGCACAAATTGTCACCTTTCTCTATCGATATCTCAGCTAATAAGCACCCCTGCCCCATGTAGCAGCTTGATATGATTTGTAACGCCGGAGCGGACAAAAATTTGTCTGCTCCGGCGTTATTTTACAATTAGTAATAATCCATAATTTATATCTATGAGCTGTTAACCGCTTGTCCTACAATTGGCTGGTTCGTTGCGACTCCACGGCAGGTACCGAAGAACTTGGCCATTTAGAAATGATTGGCGCCATTGTCCATCAGCTTACTCGGAATCTGAACGACAATGACGTGCGCATAGCCGAGTTTGCTCCCTACTTTGTCGATCACACCACCGGCGTGTACCCCACTGCCGCTTCCGGATTCCCTTACACGGCAGCCACCATGGCCGTTAAGGGTGATATTATCTGCGATCTTACCGAGGATATGGCAGCAGAGCAAAAAGCACGTGTTACCTACGATAATATTCTTCGCCTATCCGACGATCCCGACGTCAATGACGCCATTCGTTTTTTGAGAGAGCGCGAAATCGTCCATTTCCAGCGCTTCGGCGAAGCGGTGCGTCTTGCCAAGGAAAAGATGGATCAGAAAAACGTCTATTTTACCAATCCTGCCTTCGACAAATAACAAAAGGCAATGTGATAAGCTGCTTTTAGTAAAAATCAGTTGATTTTCCGGGTTTACTTGTCAACGTGCTTGTTGCTGTGATAAAATAGAATAATAAGCCTCAAGGAGATCGCTGATGAAAAAATCAGGCAGCAGACCATGTCCCTGTCAGGGCGGCACCTTAATGCGTTTTGTGCAACCGCTCATTTTAGCGCAGCTGGAGCAGGGGCCTGACCACGGATACAGCATTGTGCAAAAAATTTCCCATACCCGCCTGTGGAAAAATGAGTCCCCGGATGCGGCTGGGGTTTACCGGGTGCTCCGTGAGATGGAGGAGCGCGGTTTGGTAACCGCCCATCTGGAGCAGGACTGTCGCGCCGGTTTGGGAAAGCGTGTATTTTCCATTACCGAGGAGGGACGCAATTGCCGGAGCAGCTGGCTGCGTACTCTGCGAAGCTATCGCCGCGGAGTTGACGAAGTAATTTCCATGCTGGAGAGACCCGGTCCCTCCTCCTATGAGACCATTAAGCTGCGTCAGGAATAACAAATAATAAAAGTGCTCGTTGCAGAGAGTTTCTGCAACGAGCACTTTTGTTTCATGGATAGCACAAGCGTCCGCACCCCCCCGGATACGGACGTTTATGCTAAAAAATGAGAGAAAAAAGGAATCTTTACAGCAAAGCTTCGATTTCGCTGCGCAGTGCCTCACTGTCAGGAATCATTGACACATGTCGAATTTCACCGTTAATGCACATAGTGGGCAAATTTGTAATCCCCATACGCTTGCACCGAGCTACATTCTCACGAACGGTGTATTTATACTCCACCACATCCAGCTTGTCGCCAAAGTGCTCCTTCGCACCCATGGCAGCCGCCATCATGTAGGTACAGGCAGCGCACTGAACTGAATCCAGGGTAAATACCTCGATAAGAGGACGCTCCAGGTGCTCATAGTCGGGCAGCTCTACCTGAATATCGTCGTCTGCCTTGGTATAGTCCTTAATGAGTGCACGCACCTGCTCGGTATTCTTTACCGCCTGAGAACAAGCAACCGTGTTCTCTACCGGAACATCATAGGGCATGTCGCAGCCGGGGCTGACAATCATGTTGCGGTGGTCGGATACCTTATCCAGCAGGTCTACCACAAACTTCATGTTGTCCTGGGGTGCGCCGTGGAGCATGACAGTGGTCAGCGGAATGTTGCCGCTAATGGTCAGATTATATTTGTCTGAAATACTCTTACCATAAGAAAAATCAACATTTTCGTCTACGGCAATACTGTCGGGATTGGTCTTGCACATAACCTCCAGCTGAGGTGTTGCGTTGCCGCAAACAAAGAAGGAGGAGAAAGCGCCCTTGCCGCGGATATAGTCAAACACTGCCGTAAAAGACTCGGCCAGCATAGCGTCAAAGGACTCGGGTGCAATCTGGCTGACCAGGGGGTCAACCACGGCGATGATGTCCATGCCGGCATCCAGGTAGTAGTCCACCATGCGCATGGAGACCTCGGCGCAGAAGCCGACCAGGTCGCGGACATACTGCTCGTCCATGAGCATGTCCAAGAAAATCTCACTGCCGCGCAGATGAGAGGCCAAGGTAAAGGGACCGCAAATCAGGCCATAAAGTGCAATGTCCTCACCCACAGAAGCCTTGAGCTTGCGCATGGCTTCCAGCATAACAGGAATACGGCCAGACTCGGCAGTAGGCATCTTGCAACGGCAGGGAATGCCCTTGTTATCTCCTTCAAAGGGATGGCTGGCGACCGAAGGAGGGTTATCCTGCGCCCACATAAGGTCACAGCCCAGAATTTCCGCTTCCAGTTGAAGGTCAAACATGATGGGCATACCGTCAGGACCATAGAGCCGGGCAACCTCCATCAAGGATTCATAGAGCTTATGGCCGTCCTTCAGGATTTCCTCGGCAGTATATCCCTTAAGCTTTCCGGAATGAATTCCAGAGAACGGAACCCAGGGCACACGGTCGGTTGGCTCGTGGCGCATGGTCTTAAAAATCAATTCTTTTCCCATAACACTTTCCTTCCCGCATTGGGGTCAAGGGAGGGCTTGTGCCCTCTCCCCCACCCCGCTGCGTCAATGATAAAATTAGTCGGCGGATTTGGCTGCAGCCTTCACAGCTTTGCCTTTTTCCTTTACGATGTAGAAGCGGTTCATACCGGCATTGAGTGCGTCATAGAAGGGCTGAGCATCCTTTTCGTCCTGCTTGGTAATCAAGCTGACCACTACCATGGTAATGGTGGAGCCCAGCATACCGATCGCACCATACCAGGTACCGCCAATGTTCCAGACAAAGTAGGTCAGAAGCACCAGAACGGTTCCCACCAGCGCCGAAACAACAGCTGCCTGCTTGGTAGCCTTCTTCCAGTAAAGCCCGCAAACCAATATGGGGAACAGTGGCATAACAATAGCAATGGAGAACATAATCAGTGTAAAAATCAAATCAGGCGGATCAATTGCCAGAAGCAGAGAACCCAGACCCAACACGGCAATAATTACACGATTGACCAGCTTCTCGTTTTTCTCAGAAACATTGATATGGAAGGTGTTTTTAAGCAGGTCGGAGGACACAATGGCCGAAGAGACACTTAGGAATGCGTTGGCAGTAGACAGACCAACTGCCGAAGCCCCCACAAAGAAGCCAATCATTAATATCTTAGCCAGGGTGGGGTTGAAGTTCAGAACAAAATTCTTCACCATGAAGGGAATGATAAGCTCGCTCTCGGCGGATGTCAGGTTGTTTGCAAGAGCCAGGCCAATTAAACCGATGAGCATTGTACCCGTCCAGACGACAGCCTGGAGCACAGGTGTAATGAAGGAGAGCTTGCGCTGTGCCTTCAGGTTGTCGCCAAAATAACCGGAGCGTACAAATACATGGGGCAGCATGATCGTCCAGCCGATGGCGCAGGAGAACGGATAGCCGAATCTTCCGCTGTATGGCGTCCACCCCGACGGTCCCGGATAGGAGAAGAAGGACTGGGTATTGTTCCAGAGCGTGTCAATAGCCGCACTGAGAGAACCGCCGAAGCCCACAATTAGACAGGCAATAACGATGACCCACAGCATGATAATGAACAGCACACCTTGCACAGTATCTGCTGTGGCAGCAGATTTGACACCGCCAATGCAGACGAACACAGTCATAATCAGACCGACTACAATGACAGCCATACGATAGTTGATTGCGCCATCGGTGGCGTATTGGGCTGCCTGTGCAATTGCCACCAGCACGGAAGAAATGTACGGGAAAGAGGCCGCCAGGAAAATGATACCCAAAATGGTACGCAGTAAGGGACTCTTAAACCGCTCATAATAGAAGTCAGCGGGGGTAACAAAGGAGCCTTGCTTCTGCTGATTGACCACCCATACCTTGTTCATGGTAAAGTGGGCAATAATGGGGAAAAGCGCAATATAGCTCATTTCGGAAATCCAGTATCCAAGGCCGCCGCGGTAATAAGCACCGGGGCCGGCAAAGAATACCCAGGTACTCATTAAGGATGCAATATAGGTCATGACCAGGATAGGCCACGCCACAGATGCAGTCAGTAGACTGCCGCCGCCAGCCTTTTGACGCTTTTCACGCATGGTAACAAAGATGGCAACACCCAGAAGGAAACACATGTACAGGGCAAAAGCAATCCAAACAGTAGATGCACTGAGCATTATTTTGTTCCCTCCTCATCGGCCATTTTATCATTCTCGTCTCTGAGCTTGTAAATTTTATAAACACGTGCAAGTCCGATATAGACAATGATCCAGATAGGGACAACCGTTAATACGCCGTGGATGATGGTGGGGATGGCCTGCCCATAGGGCGGTACGCCGGGCAAATTATAGAGCAGGTAAAATACAACTACAACAGCCAGCCATATTTTTTCTGTCTTGGTTACTTTCATGTCTGCGCCACCTTTCATTCATTCCTGGGTTCCCTGGAATCGGGTCGCGGATTTGCGCACCTTGTGCCAATCATTGACTTTTTAAATTTATGATCGGCGCAAGGCCGTTTTTTATTTTACCAGAGCCGCATGAGCCTTCTTGAGCACCTTGGCAACTTCCTCAGCCTTGTCGGCAGGCAGCGCATAGCTGTCCTCAGATGCCATAATCTCATTAAATTTTTCAAGAGCCTTGTCGGTCAGGGTCTTACTTCCCTCCTGCTCCCAGCGAACCATGCCATCGCGGTTAAACATATCGGGACGATGGGGCTCGGTAAAGTGGCGGAAGGTATGCTCACTGGTGAGGAAGCTAAACGCGGGGTCCTTATCCAGACCGGCGCTGAGCTCATCCCAGTCCAGTGTCTCGTCATCCACAGTCAGACCGGTACGAATACGCTGGGCGATACCAAAAATTTCGTTATCCATAATGAGCTGAAGGGGGCTAATGGTCTTGGCAGTCTCCAGCTGTCCCGCACCGCCAAGCACGCTGGCCTCACTCATGGCCATGGAGTGGATGAGGCTGGTGCGTTCAATAAAGTTCTGCGCATCCATAGTCAGGCTGTCTGTGCCGGTACCGTAGGAGTGGGCGCGAATGTTATAGCCGCGCTCAAAGAGCTCCATGCAGATCAGGCGGGAGATGGTAATTTCGGTGTTGGACTGAAGGGTATAAGTAGTCTGCATATCCATGGAAAACAGCAGCGTGGTGGCAATCACCGGCAGACCTGGGCATAGGAGCTGCAACATGACAATCATGGCAAACACCTCGGAGCAGGCAACAAAAGCAGTACCCTGAGCGGTAACCGGGGTGTTGGCACCCGCCGTGGGCAGCGAGCAGGGCTGAACAGGCACGCCGGCCTTGGCGCAACGATAGAGCACCTCGGCATCCATGTGCTTAAATGTCAGGCTGGGCACACCGCAGGCAATGAAGCTGACGATGGGGCGGCGGCGCAGCTCCTCATGTCCACCCACAGCAGCAGCGGCCATGTCAATCAAAAACTGCACATTGTCGGACTCATAAGGCTGAATCCAAATGTGCTTGGCGGAGTGGTTAAGCGCCTTTTCCAGGGTGTACACGTCCACGGCGTCGCCGGGCACGTACTCACCGGAGGTGGAGGGCAGGGTAACATAGTCAATGTTCTCCATAGCGTTAGTAATCTTGTACCACTCGTCCACCTCGTCAAGGGTGGTATAGTGGGTGTCACCATCCACGGTGCGGTAATTGGGAGCTCCGGTATTTGTGCGGGTGTAGAACTTTCCTTCGGGGTTGGGGAAGGTCAAATCCCGCTTGCCGCCGGGAGAATAAAGCGTAAAGTTCTTGGGCACGGAAGCAACGGCCTTGTCAATGAGCTCCTTGGTAAAGCGCACGTCCTTCTTTTCCATATCCACGACGCAACCCAGCTTTGCCAGCTCTGCCAGCATTTCCTCGTGGTCAAGATGTACACCGCGCTCAATGAGCAGCTGCTCCATGCGGGACTTCATGTGATTGAGCTCCTGCTCGCTCATAACGTTATATTTAACTCTACCTGCCATGGGGTTTCCCTCCATTAATCTATTTTATTGTAAAGCAATGATAGTCTGTTTTTAATGCAACTCGGTTAGAGCGTTTCAAAAAAGTCGCTGTGTCCGGAATTTTTGTCTAAAAGACGGATGCACGGACTTTTCAGAAAGGTCTTATCGAATGCTGGTCACATATTTCTTAGCCCAGCGGGATGCCTCGGCAGCGTCAGCGGTAAAGGCATCAGCGCCGATCTTGTCGGCCCACATCTGGGTAACGGGCGCACCGCCAATCATAACCTTCACCTGGTCACGTACACCTGCGGCCTTGAGCGCCTCGATGACGTTACCCTGCTCGTTCATGGTAGTTGTCAGCAGGGCGGACAGGCCCAGAATGTCCGGTTTATGCTCCTTAACGGCAGCCACGAACTGATCGGCGCTGACATTGGCACCCAGGTCGATAACCTTCATATTAACGCTCTTCATCATTAGTACAACCAGGTTCTTGCCGATGTCGTGCAGGTCACCCTTAACTGTGGCAACCACGGCGGTGCCAATGGTGGTATCGCCGCCAGCAGCCAGCAGGGGCTGAATAACCTCTACACCGGTGTTCATGGCCTTGGCGGAAAGAAGTACGTTTGGCACAAAGATTTGGCCCTTGGCAAAACGCTCACCAATTTCATTAATGCCGGGCATAAGGCCATCGTTGAGGATGGAGGTGGCTTCCACGTTCTGCTCCACAGCCTCGGCTACCTTAATTTTGGTTCCGGCAATATCACCCTTGATGACAAGCTCGGAAATTTCGTTGAGAATAGACATAGTTCTCGCTCCTTCTTTCTGTTCTTATAATCAAGGGCGCTTTCCTGCCCTTAGATTCCTTTGCTTTGTCCGTCCGGTTTGTAGTCCAGTGCCAGCCGCACCGTGCCCATCATGTTGTCGGAAAATTCGGCGTGTATCTCACGTGCGAAGCTTGGAGTAATCGGGCCTCCGCCTACAATAATGCGAATCGGGCGTCCAAACTCCTCTTGCTGAAGCTGGTGTACGGTATTTCGCATGGTGTTCATGGAGGTGGTAAGCATGGCGGACAACGCAACCAAGTGAGCCCCGCTTTTACGAATGGCCTGAATGAAGTCCTCGGGACTTACGTTAGCGCCCAGGTCAACCACTTCAAACCCCGCACTCTGAAGCATAATGCCTACTAGGTTCTTACCAATGGTGTGAATATCCCCCTGCACGGTACCGACAACCGCTACTCCGCGGACATTTGTGTTTATCTCTTTGCGCTGAAGCAGCAGTGGTCGAATAATTGCCACCGCCCCCTGCATGGCTCGGGCCGAAAGCAAGATTTGAGGAATAAACCGTTCTTCGCGGCTGAGCAGCACGCCTAGTCGGTCCATCGCAGGGATCATCCCTTTTTCCAGGATGTCCACAGGACTGCATCCCTTTTCCAGCAGCTTGTGGCACAGGGATACGGTCTGCTCCTCGTCGCCATCGATAATGCTCTGAAAAATAGCGTCAAACTGGTTCATCAGGCATGTTCCTTTCTCTTGTCCATGTGTAGTATATCGAATTACCAACTGAAATTTCTAAGAAAAATACCATTTCTTTTAGGCCTTTGTTGTCATATTCTCTAATGCAAAACCAGATTTTTTTTTGACTTTATTGATTTTTGCCGAAATACAGGGTATAGTGTTGGTAAAATTACAAATTCTTCTTTGGAAATTTACCAATCTCTAAACGAACTCACGTGGGTTCTTATCCTATTTTCACCAAAACTTTTCTTGCTGTCAAGGGGGGCGCGCCATTGTCTACTATGAATCAAAAGCTGCTACGTGAAAATATTGACGCATTTTGTGAGTGTACGGGAGTTCCGGTTACCCTCTACTCCCCCAGCGGGGAAATCACTGCAGAATTTTTGGCAGAGCAAAAGTTTTGCAAATTTTTTGATATTTATGGAAAAGTCGGCGGAGAGTGCGGCAAAAATCTGGCATTTTCCGCAAAGATTTCCTATGATATGGGAGAGCCCTACATCTACACCTGTCCCATTGGTTTAATTCATATTGCAGTGCCCATTCTTGCCGATGAAAAATATTGCGCCTGCGCGATCGCAGGTCCGCTCTCCATGGGGCCTGTGGATGACAAGCTACTGGAGCAGGCGCTGGTTCTCAATTCAAGCTCCTATTCCGGACTTTCAAAAATAGCTCTTTTTATTTCCGGTATGAAGGTGTATACTCCAAATCAAATTCAAAAGCTCTCCACCTTGTTTTACAGCGCAGTGCTTAATATTCACAAGAACTGGACCGATTACGAGCAGCTGCGCGCCCGCCACCGGCAGCAGCTTATGGTGGGAGAGCATATTCAAAAGCGAAAGGTGCGTGGCTATCCGCAACCTGAACCGGGCAACTCCTCCCCTACCTGCGCCCAGTTGGAAGTCCAACTTGGTAAAGCGCTGCGGGAGCGTGACCGGGAGGGCGCGCTCACCTGTCTGGACAATCTTTTTGAAGAACTCATTTTGGTGGAAGGCGGAAGCTTTGACAGTATCAAACTTCATATTTTTGAACTCTATATTTCCCTGTCGCGGCTGGCCTCGGAGGGCGGCGCTTCCCTTCGAAATATTTTTGGCAGTGATTTTAAGCTGATAAATTCGCTCAATGGATTAGATACGGTATCCCAGCTGGCAATCTGGACCAGGGAAATGGCCCTTCACTTTATTGTCAATGTCTTTTCTGCCTTACCACAGCTCTCCGGCACCACAACGCAGGCGGTAACTTACATCAATGCTCATTACATGGAAAAGCTTACCCTGCGGGATTTAGCAGCTGCCCTTTTTGTTAACGACTCCTACTTATCCAAGCTGTTTCGCCAGGATTTGAAAACCAGTTTTACGGACTACCTAAACAATATCCGCATTGAGCACAGCGTGGAACTTATGCGAAGTACCAGCCTAAGCCTGTTGGAAATTGCAGGTATGGTAGGCTTTGACGACCAGAGTTATTTTACAAAAATTTTTAAAAAAATAACAGGAACTACCCCCAGGCAGTATAAAGCAGAACTATCCAAGAATTCAGAAAGGCAGGGTAATTAGATATGATTTATTTCGCTGACGTAACCGTCCAATATCATCGTGACCGCATCTTCCGACGACTGAAAATTGAACCCGGCTCTTCGGTTTACAACTATGCGGCGGCGGCATTTCCGGCACTAGAGCAGATTGTGTCCGACAAGCTGCGCATGGTGCATTGCTACTGTATCATTGATCATACTGCCCCTATCGGCGTGCCTGAAGTAGATACCTGCTCTCAGCTGGTCATTTGCCTCTCCTCCTGTTCCGAAGAAATCATGTCCGCCATTGGTGATTTGCTGGACAGGGGCGATTTCTTGGAGGGCTATATCCTCAACGATCTGGTCAATGAAATTTTGTTTAATGCCTCTGATCAAATGAACCGTCAAATTTCTGCCCAGCTGCGCACCACTGACTGCGGCCTGACCCGCCGATTCTCTCCTGGTGAGGAGGAGCTAAGCTTGGAGTTTCAAACTCGGCTTTTGGAGCCCTTTCGTCAGGAGCCCTCTTTGGACTACATACAGCTAACAGAGAGCTACATGCTGTACCCGGAAAAATCCATGCTCTACCTCTTTGGAGCCGACAGCAAAAACCCGGAAATTTCTGTGGAGCACGACTGCTCCATCTGTCCCAATAAAACCTGTTTTTTCCGCATGGAGGGCGTCCCAGCGTCATGCTGCTGACGTTTTCGCACCACAATAACGAGGAGGACACTTCATGTATCAGCTTAGGTTTGTCCATCAAAATTTTACCTACCATGTAGAAGCCGGCGTAACCTTGGCACAGGCCTGCGCCGACGCCGGTTTTGCCCTTAATTTAGTCTGTGGAGGCAAGGGGACCTGCGGTAAGTGCCGGGTCGAGGTAGCCTACGGCGACCGGCGTGAGCTGGTGCTGGCCTGTAAGACACCCGTAGAACAGGATTTGTCTGTTTTTCTGGATGAATCTCAGCTCTCACGCCGGGCCGCCATCATGACCGACGGATATTCGTCCCACAAGTCTGTCCTTTCCCCTTCCATCACCAAACAAGTGCGCACCAGGCAGGAGCTAACGCCCACTCACTGTGGAGCCTATCTGCAGGGCGGACAAGTTGCCGCCCTGCGGCAATTTTCCCGGCTGATTTCTGACCGCACTGTGGACGCGCTTACCTTTGTCTGCTACAAGGATACCCTTGTGGCGGTGGAGCGTGGCGACACCACCAGCCAGCTCTATGGCGGAGCAATTGACATTGGCACCACTTCCGTTGTGCTCTACGCCTATGATTTAAATACCGGAAGTCTCTTACATACCGAGTCTACGCTAAACAGACAAATTACTAGAGGAGCCGACGTAATCAGCCGCATCCAGCACGCCGACCAGGAGCCCGGAGGTCTGGAGGAACTTGCAGGGCAAATCCGCCAGACTATTAACGACCTGCTCTCTAAAACAGAAGAAACCCATCCCGGCTTCTGCAACAGTCTTTATCATCTAGTCGTCTGCGGCAACAGTACCATGCAGCACCTTTTTTTGGGGCTGAACCCCTCCGGTCTGTCCGCCGATCCCTTTTCCAACGTGACCGCCGATCCTGTTTCTGTGTCCGGGGACAATGTTGGCCTAAACATGGCGTGCGGCGGTATGGTCGACTTTCTCCCTTTACTGGGTGGTTTTGTGGGTGCGGACACGACCTCTGTGCTTTTAACTCTGCCCGTAGACGAAGGGCTCTGCCTGATGGTTGACCTAGGCACCAACGGCGAAATCGCAGTCGGCGGCGGCAAGGGATACCGTGTTGCTTCTACCGCCTGCGGCCCCGCACTGGAGGGTGGAAACATCTCCTGCGGGATGCGCGGCACCGACGGAGCTATCGAAAAAATTAAAATTAGTGCGACAGGAGAAATCGCTTTACAGGTTATTGGTGGAAGCACTCCTAAGGGTTTGTGCGGCTCTGCGATTATTGACGCAGTGTCTGAGTTGCTACGGATTGGTGTTATTGACCCCACCGGCCGACTTCTTACCCCGCAAGAGTACGAGGATGCTTATCCCGGCTCCCCCTTCACCTGCCGCATTAAGCCGGTGGGTGAGTACAACCCCGCCTTTTTCTTCACAGAGGGTGAGCAACCGGTCTACCTCTCCCAGCAGGATGTGCGGCAAATTCAGCTGGCCAAAAGCTCTATCCATTCCGGCTGTGTGACTCTAGTAGAGGCGGCCGGACTGACTCTTGAGGGTCTGGATTCCCTCTATCTGGCCGGGGCCTTTGGCAACTACATTGATATTGACCATGCCCTTCAGATTGGTCTTCTTCCCCCTGTGCCCCGTGAGCGTATTCACGCGATCGGAAACGGCGCGGGACAGGGTGTAAAACTCTGCCTGCTGGATAAGGGTCAGCTGGAGCGCTGCTGCAAGCTGCCAAACCTGGTGGAGCATTTAGAGCTGGCCACCAGCCCCCGTTTTATGGATGAGTACATTATGAACATGAATTTTTGAAAAGGAGGTGGTATCTTGAGTAAATTAGTGCTTCTCACAGGCTTTCTCGGTGCGGGGAAAACCACTTTTTTAAACCATGTATTAAAGGAATTTTCTCAAGAAAAAGTCGGTCTGGTGGTCAACGAGTTTAGCGGCACAGGAGTAGACGGTGCTCTTATTCGGCACGATATTCCGGGCACGGAGATGGTAGAACTGAATAACGGTTCGATCTTTTGCGCCTGCATCAAGGACTCCTTTGTAGACTCCCTGATCGCTTTGGCCAGCAAGGGGTTGGATTATGTTTTTGTTGAGGCATCCGGCTTGGCTGATCCGTCCAGCATTTCCTCTATTTTGGAACAGCTACGCACGCTTTCCGGGGTTTCATACGACTATGACGGCTCCGTTTGCCTGGTAGATGCCCTCCACTTTCCTAAATATCTCAAGCTGCTGGTGGCCTTGGGGCGGCAAGTGGAGTACAGCCGTGCAGTCATTATTAACAAGACCGATTTAGTTGACACAACTCAGCTTTCGGCGCTGGAGGACATTATCAAAGCCCTAAATCCCAGCGCAGCGATTTATCGAACCACTTACGCCCAAATTTCACTAAAAGAAATTTTAGCAAAAGACCAATCAAAGCTTGCTGCACCTCAGGAGAGCAGCAATACCCAAGCCAGCCGCCCTGTTACTGTCACCCTGACCACCGACGAGCCGGTTGCACTAGTGAATTTGCACTGCTTTTTGGACGCTATTGCCCCATTTACATACCGTGTAAAGGGATTTTGCGTAACAGAGGAAGGCGTCAAAAACATCAGCATGGTAGGCGAGGTTTGTGAGGTAAGCGATTGGAAGGAGCCGGTGGAGCGAACCGAACTGGTTATCATTTCTTCCGTAGGGATTCGGGTCATATCCGAGACTTTAGCTGCCTCAAAGATCTGTTTTCACCAGCCCGTAGTTCTAAAATAACACCAGAAAGACAGGGAGCTGTTGCATCGCAACAGCTCCCTGTCTTTTGCCTTATAGCTGAAGCAAGGAGATTAGTTCCCCTTCGCTTAAAATAGAAATTCCAAGCTCCTCCGCCTTGCGGAGTTTGGAGCCGGCGGCTTCTCCGGCTACCACATAGCTGGTTTTTTTAGACACCGAACCCGAGACCTTACCGCCCTGCTGCTCAATCATGGCTCCGGCCTCCTCGCGGGTGAACTGCTCCAAGGTGCCGGTAAGAACAAAGGTTAGCCCGGTCAACTTATCACCCCTTGGAGCCTCCGTGCTTTCCATGTTTACCCCGGCCTCACGAAGTGATTGAATCAGGTGCTCACTTTGCGGGCTGTGGAGCCAGTCGTACAGGCTCTTGGCCGTAATACCGCCAACGTCCGGCACTGCTGTAAAGTCCTCTTCATTTGCAGACAGAAGGGCATCCATAGAGCCGAATCGGGCGGCTAAAATTTTCCCCGCCTTTTGTCCTACCTGGCGAATGCCGAAGGCAAAGAGAAGTCGAGCAAGGCCGTTACCCTTGGACTTCTCAATGGCGGCCATCAGGTTTTCCGCTGACTTCTGACCCATGCGCTCCAACCCAGCAATCGACTGTGGCTCTAGGCGGTAAAGATCAGCAGGGTTCTTAATTAGCTCCGCCCCCACCAATGCTTCTACCACTGCGGGGCCAAGCCCCTCGATATCCATGGCATCCCGGCTGGCAAAATGAGTCAAATTGCGCAGCAGCTGGGCAGGACATTCAGCCCCGGTGCAGCGGATGTGCGCGCCGTCTTCGTCACGGACAACCTCTGCACCGCAGACCGGACAGCGGTCTGGCAGATGATAGGGTACTGTCCCCTCGGGACGCTCCTTCAACAGCACCGATACAATTTCCGGAATGATCTCTCCTGCCTTTTGCACTAGTACTGTGTCCCCAATACGGATATCCTTTTCAGTAATAAAGTCCTGGTTGTGGAGAGTGGCGCTTTGGACTGTGGTACCTGCCAAACGCACCGGCTCCACCACCGCCTTGGGGGTAAGCACTCCTGTACGCCCCACCTGTACCACAATGTCTACCACCTTGGAGGGCTTTTGCTCCGGGGGATACTTATAGGCCGCAGCCCAGCGAGGAAATTTGGCGGTGCTGCCAAGAGTAAAGCGGTCTGACAGGTTATTTAGCTTTATAACCGCGCCGTCAATGTCATAGCTAAATTTTTCCCGGTTGTCACCGATTTCGGCAATTAGTTCGGCGGCCTGTTCCATGGTGTTGCAGCGGGTGCGGGGAATCACTTTAAAGTGCTGGCTCTCTAAATAATCCAGGGTTTCAGTATGGGTGAGAAAGCTCTTCCCCTCTATTTTTTGAATGTTAAAGACCACAATGTCCAGCTTCCGCGCAGCTGCAACTTTGGGGTCAAGCTGGCGCATGGAGCCCGCGGCGGCATTGCGGGGGTTGGCAAATAGGGCCTCTCCGTTAAGCTCTCGAACCCGGTTAAGTGCGTGAAATACTGCCTTCGGCATAAAAACCTCGCCACGAACAATGAGCTGCGGCAGAGCCTCCGGAAGCTTAAGCGGGATAGACTTAATCGTTTTGAGGTTTTCGGTCACATCCTCCCCCACCCTGCCGTCGCCTCGGGTCGCACCTCGGACGAAGATGCCGTCCCGGTACTCCAGCGCCACCGATAGGCCATCTACCTTGGGCTCGACATCGAACTCGGCCACATGCTCCAGAGCATCGCTTAGCCGCTGGCCGAAGTCCAGTAGCTCATCAGTAGAAAATACATCCTGAAGACTCTCAAGGGGAACCTCGTGTATCACCTCCTGAAAGCCGTCTGCCACCTTTCCACCTACCCGTTGAGTGGGAGAGTCGGGCGTTATCAGCTCAGGATGGGCGGCCTCCAGCTCCTCTAAACGGCGGAGCTTATGGTCATAATCATAATCGGACATAGTGGGGTTGTCCAATACATAGTACAGATATCCCGCCTCGTTTAGTTCTTTACGAAGCTGTTTGATCTCCAGTTTGTTGTCCATAAGGAACCTCCAGATTTTTGCATATCAACTTTGAAATCAATTTTGGAAACAGCCTGCGCAAGAACAGGTATATCCAGTATCCGCACATAGCACCCAAAGTATTTAGAATGATATCGTCAATATCGACGCTTCTTACCACCAAGTATTGCCCACATTCCACTAGAAAGGAGACTCCAACCCCCACCAAGCACGAACGTTTCCAGGTGGCGTTTCTCCATAAAAGCGCAGGAAAAAGCCCAAGTGGTACAAATACCGCCAGATTTCCAAAGAAATTAATGACGGTAAACAGATAGTTCCCGCCTTTTATGTCCTGAAAATAATCGCTAAACATGCGAAACGGTATCAGATTGACATTATAAAGCGGGTTTGGCCGGTCAACAATCAAAATAATATTTCCAGCTACTCCACTATGGGGCTGCCGCATGTAAACCGGCCACAGTGTAACTGCAAGAACGCCAAACAGACACATAACGAAAAATATCAGCCCTGTTTCACGCCATAAATTGGTACGCAATTTCATGGCTGATAACGCTCGCCGCCGGTATGGCCAAAAGCAGGAGAACACAATTGCCGCTGGAACAGCGACAATCAGCATTTCACACAGGTAGTACAGCATTTGGCTCATTACGATACCCCCATTTTTATTTTAGCTGTTCCCCAAACTGCAAGTACGCATCCGGCACCTTGCCCACAATAATGGTTTCGGCAACACTAACCTGGGTGGTAATTGCCGTCTCCACCGTATCGCCCGGGATGAGCAACTTGACATTTACTGTTACGTCCAGCACAACTTGATGGTAACTCTGGTTAATACCGGCGGCGGTAAACTGGTTGCGAAAGGCAGCATCGGCAGAGGCCACCGACAGCACCCGCACCGGGAGCAGCGGCCCCTTCTCTGATAGGGTGGCAAAGCCGGACAAATTCCCCAACGGCACGCCCAGTTCATTGCTGTCAAGCGTATTGACTTTACTAATTACTTCGTCCAAAATCTGCGTGCGCAGACGGTTCATTTCTACCGAATTGCTGGTCAAAGCGATAATTTGGCCGGAGGAATCCTTTTGAAGTGTAATCATGTCATCATAGGCAATGGCCTGAGTCGACATGGTCCTGCTTACTGCGTCATTCACAATGCGGGTGACGGCGTTGCCGGTGCGGGTCTTTGCCATTTCAGTGACAACCGGGCGTACACTGCTGTCAAACAGTGAAATGGCCAGAAGTGCAAGCCCAATTCCCAGTACAGCAGAAATAAAAAAACTCGTCCGCCCGCTTCCATGCCGGTCAGACACTCGACTTCGAAGCCAAATCCGCCGCCACTTCTGCATACACCTCACCCCTTATGGGTAAGCCTATGCGCGGCAGGGCATATCCTATGCCCGCAGCAGCTCTTCTACCGCCAGCATGATACCAAGCTTGCCCGACTCGTAGGTCAGTCCGCCCTGGAGGTAGGCGGTGTACGGATCCCGCATGGGTGCATCGCAGCTTAGCTCAATGGATGCGCCTTGAATGAAGGCGCCTGCCGCCATAATGACAGGACAATCATAGCCAGGCATATCCCATGGCTCTGGCGTAACATAGGAGTCCACCGGCGCACCGAACTGAATCCCCTTGCAGAACCGCTTAAGGGGCTCTGGGCTGCCGAAATGAAGCATTTGAATAATGTCATGTCGTACTGCGTCAGAGGATGGCTCCACAGCATAGCCCAGCAGCTCCATCATGCGAGCAGCGAACACCGCTGTCTTGACGGCCTGCGCGGTAGTGTGAGGGGCAAGGAAAAGTCCTTGATAGAGACTGCGGTTGTTGCCTAGTGTCGATCCGCACTCCTTGCCGATGCCCGGCACAGTCAGCCGCATTGCAGCCGCCTCTACCAATTGCTTCTTCCCTGCAAGATAGCCCCCTGTGGGGGCCAGTCCACCGCCTGGATTTTTAATAAGGGAGCCCATCACAAGGTCGGCCCCCACCTCCAATGGCTCTCTGGTCTCCACAAACTCACCGTAGCAGTTGTCCACCAGGATATAGACACCGGAATTTACCTTGCGAATCTCCCTGATAATGGTCCCGATTTCGTCTACGCTTAAGGAGGCGCGGGTAGCATAGCCTTTAGACCGCTGGATGAGCACCGCTTTAATATTTGGCTCCTGCACAGCGGCAACAATACCGTTAATATCCGGCTTGTCGTCTGCGGTTACGTCCACCTGACGATAACCTATTCCGTAATCCTTTAAGGAACCAGGCCCCTTATCGGCTACGCCGATGACTCCGAGAAGCGTGTCATAAGGCGCACCGATGGCGGACAGAAGCACATCGCCGGGACGCAAAATACCATAGAGGGCCGAGCTGATGGCGTGAGTTCCGTTGACAAATTGAATGCGCACCAGCGCGTCCTCCGCGCCAAAAATGTCCGCCCAAATCTCGTCTAGCTTATCTCGCCCCTGGTCGTCGTAGCCGTAACCGGTAGTACCGGCAAAGTAGCCCTCGGCCACCCGATGCTTTTGAAAGGCGGCAAGCACCTTCTGGGTGTTCTCCTGGGCAATGGCGTCAATGCGCTCAAATTGCTCCCGCAGGTCTTTTTGTGCCTGCTCGGCCAAAGAACGCACTCTATCGCTTATCTGTAAAGGCATTTATTTTTACACTCACTTTTTTAAAATTGCGGCAGGAGTAAGCTCCTGCTCTATAAGATGTTACGCCAATTCGCTCTCGGCAAAGGCAGTCACAAGGGCGGCACTGGCCTCCACGTCCCGGCTGTCTACCATCTCTACAGGCGAGTGGACATAACGGCAGGGAATGGAAATGCCACCGGTGGTTACGCCGGTACCATTAATATGAATAGCGCCCGCGTCAGTGCCGCCGGAACGAATAACATCCCGTTGGGCGGGAATTCCCTTGGCCGCGGCCAGGTCAGACAGACGCTTTACCATCTCCGGATGGCAAATGACAGAACCGTCCATCACCTTAATAGCAGCGCCTCCGCCGGCCACGCTGCTGCCCGAATGTTTGGCATTGAGCTCGTCGTCAGCTAGAGTCACATCCACGGCGATGCCATAATCCGGAGCGATACCAAAGGCGGCGGTTTTCGCGCCCCGAAGTCCCAACTCCTCCTGAACAGTAAAGACGAAGTAGAGATCGTTTCTGCTTTCGGTCAGCCGCTCCAGCGCCATAAGTAGTACCACGCAGGAGATGCGGTTATCCATGTAAGGAGAAACCAGACGGTCACCGGTGGCAAAGGTGCGGGCATCATATACGGCGGTATCCCCCACTCGCACCATGCTTTTAGCCTCTGCCTCGTCCTTCGCGCCAATGTCGATGTACAAATCCTCCAGGGTCATGCTCTTTGGCTCTACCTTGTTGTCCAGGCACACCACGCCGCGCACGCCGTTTTTAAAGTGAACAGCGGTGCTGAGTACGTCGGGGTCGTGCAGTCCACCGATTTTACCAAAGCGGAGAAATCCCTTCTCGTCAATATGAGTGATGATAAACCCGATGGAATCCATGTGGGCTGCAAACATGATTTTAGGGCCCGCGCCCTTTTTATGTACGATGAGATTGCCCATGGTGTCAGTGCGGATTTCATCAGCATAGGGCTCGGCCAGCTTGGTAATGGCGGCAGCAATCTGGGCCTCGTCTCCGGCAGGGCCGTGACAGGCATTGAGAATTTGCAGCGTATTTAAAATATCCATGTATAGAACCTCCAGACGGCGGGAGCAAGCCCCACCTAACTTACCGTTCTGCGACGGCGTTTATAAAGAGTCGGGACAGGGTGAGCATATGGTCAAAATCGCGGATGCAAGCCACGCTGGCAGGGGCGTGAAGATAGCGCACTGCCGCCGACATGGTTACTGTGCGCACTCCTTCACGGCTGCGCTGAATGACCGAAGCGTCATTACCGCCAGCAATGAAATGCTTGGTCTGCCAGGGGATGTTATTGGCCTCAGCCAGGCTTCGCATCAGCTCAAAAAGCCCACGGTCAGCCATGGAGCCACTATCCATAAACGGGATCACAGGTCCCTTGCCGGGGGCACAGACCCGCTTATGGTCCTCCATGCCCGCCAGATCAGCGGCCGTGGTGGTCTCCAGTACCAGGGCAATTTCGGGTGCTACCGAGAAGGCCGCGCCGTGTGCACCGCGGCAGCCCACCTCCTCCTGCACGGTAAAGGCAAAGGTGCAGTCCATAGGCAGCTCCTCTTTTAGCAGTTCCAGCATAATGGCACAGCCCACACGATCGTCCAATGCCTTGGCCTTAAGCATGCCGTCCCCAAAGGGAACGCAGTCACTCTCAAAGGCGGCAAAGTCCCCAATAAAGGTTTGCTTTTCACCGGTTTCCTTGTCCTTAGCCCCGATGTCAATATAATACTCCTCCAGCTTGGGGAGCTTTTCCCTCTCCTCGGCGGTGGTGAGATGAATAGCCTTTAACCCGATAACTCCGGGTACGCGTTTTTTGCCCACCAGCACCTTTTTCCCCAGGAGCACCCGCCGGTCAATGCCGCCGATACAGGCGAATTTCAAATATCCGTCATCGGTGATTCGCTTAATAATCAGCCCTACCTCGTCCATATGAGCAGCCAAAAGCAGCTTGTTCCCGGTAGAACGCATCCCCTTCTTGAACACAATAAGACTGCCCATGGGGTCAACCCGCATCTCGGTGGCGTAGGGAGCGGCCTTTTCCTTAATGTAAGCGCGCACATCGTCCTCATAGCTGGAAACGCCGTTTAAAAGGCAGAGTTCCTGAATGGTATTGATCAGCATAGCTCCTCTGCCTCCTTTCCCAGGTTTTCCGTAAAGGCCGCCAGCAGCTTGGCCACTGACTCCATATCCTCCAGGGAGATTACTTCCATGGGGGTGTGCATGTACTTTAGAGGCAAGCTGACCACTGAGGTAGCAACCCCTTCCCTACTAATTTGCATATGCCAGCCGTTGGTGCCCGTGTGCCCCTCCATGACCTCCAGCTGATAGGGGATTTCCTTCTCCTTGGCCTTGGCGACCATGCGCTCGGTCAGATGGCGGGTCATATTGGGGCCAACGCCGATGGCAGGGCCGCCGGAGAGCTCGCAAACTCGGTCTCTGGGATTGGGCGCGTCTGGCGTTTTTCCGTGGGTCACATCTACTGCCACACACCAATCAGGGGCGACGGCGAAGGTACCCACCTTAGCGCCCGATCCGCCGACCTCCTCGCGGACACTGCCCATAATATAAAGATCAACGTCCAGCTCCTTGCCCTGTAAAAGCTCGGCACACCGCAGGAGGGTGACAAAGCAGGCACGGTCATCCATGGCCTTGCCGCACATATTCTCCTCACCCAAGGCGAAACAACCGCCCCGGTAGACCATAGGGGTACCGATAGGTACCGCCTTGACGGCCTCCTCCTGACTCATGCCAATGTCCACTATTAGATCGGGAATGGCCACCGACTTGTCCGAATCCCCCTTCTTTTGCACATGGGGCGCTAAACAGGACACCAGGCCGAACAGTGGCGGGTCTGTCAGCACGGTCAGCTCCCGGTCGGGAAGCATACGGGGGTCGACCCCGCCGATGGTGCGAAAGCGGAGAAAGCCGTCCTCAATGCCAATGACAATAAGGCCGATTTCGTCCAGATGGGCATCCAGCAGGAGACGCTTTGCCCCCGGCTTGCCACAGCGGCGCACGCCAACAACGTTACCAAGCTTGTCGGTGGACACCTCATCTACCAGCGGATCCAGCAGACGCGCCGCTACTTGGGCGGCAGGGCTTTCAAAGCCGGAGGGGCCCGGCTGGGCGCAGAGCTCCTCCAGGGCGGTTCTAATTTCTAACATCGGTTCACTTCCTATTCCATTTCACGCACAATTTCTTTAAAACGGTTGCCCCGCTCCATAAAGTTTTTAAACTGATCAAAGGACGCACAGGCCGGAGACAAAAGCACCACGTCGCCCGGCTGGGCCATAGCCGCAGCGGCAGTCACCGCCGATTTAAAGTCGTTATACTCAATAATAGGCGGAGTATCCCGGGTATAGCCGGGAGCATTTTCCACTGTGGCGCGCAGCTTTGGTGCGGTATCCCCTGTCAGGATAAGTGCCTTTACATGCGATACAATTTCAGGTCCCAGGGCTTCAAACGGAATGTGCTTGTCATAGCCACCGGCAATAAGAATGACCTTTTCTTCAAAGGATTTCAGACCCGCGATGGTGCGTGAGGGGCTAGAGGCAATGGAATCGTTATAGTAGCGCACACCGTTCAGGGTGCGCACCAGCTCTATGCGGTGCTCTACCCCGCCAAAATTCCGGGCAAAGACCCGTATGGTCTCGTCAGAAACCAGACCGTCCACAGCGGCAATGGCAGCCATGTAGTTTTCCACGTTGTGGTCGCCGGGAAGGAGAATGTCGCCCAGGGGAAGCACCTGGCGAGCTCCCTCCTCGTCAGATTTCCAGATGGCGTCGTCCTTGAGGTATACCCCCTTTTCAAGGGATTCCTTGCGGCTAAACATCGTCACTCGCCCTTTGCCCTTAGCGGCCAGCTTGCGGGTGGTCTCGTTGTCCCAGTTAAAGACAGCCAAATCCTCGCTCTCCTGATGGAGAAAAATGTTTTCCTTCGCGTGGACATACTCCTCCATGGACTTGTGCACGTCCAGGTGATTGGGAGACAAATTGGTGACCACAGCGACATTGGGACTCATATCCATGGTCATAAGCTGGAAGGAGGACAGCTCCAGTACTACCATATCGTCCGGCTCTATGCCCGGTACCTCCGCCAGCAATGGATTGCCAATATTACCGCCTACATAGACGTGAAGACCGGATTTTTTGAGCAGCTCAGCAATAATGGTGGTGGTGGTGGTCTTACCGTCGCTGCCGGTCACGGCAATCATTTCACAGGGGCAGACCTGAAAGAATACCTCCATTTCAGAGGTAACAACGCTTCCCCGCTCCCTGGCCGCTAAAAGCTGCGGCACGTCAGGCCGCAGGCCGGGGGTGCGGAAAATTATGTCATGCCCCTCCAGGTGTTCCAAGTAATCGGCGCCCAGGTGAATTTCTGCCCCCAGGCTCTCCAGCTCCTCAATGACCCCGCCAAAATCCTCTCTGGCGCTCTTATCGCAGGCGGTAACACGCACCTCCGCCCGAAGCAGCATTTTAATCAGCGGCGTGTTGGACACGCCAATGCCAATCACCGCCACACGCTTGTGACGCAGTGAAGTTAAATACTCCTGAATTGTGGAACTCATACCCTGTTCCTCCCTTGCTAAACTAACTTATTTATTATATAACCATAGTGCATAAATTTCAATCGAAACAGCCGCATTTGACAATTGTCTCTGTTTAGGCTAAAATAAGCTTCGCAAGTAAGCTGGGCAGCCGCGCGGCTGGGTCTAACGGCCCTTTCGTGAGGAAAGTCCGGGCTCCGTAGGGCAAGGATAACGGGTAACACCCGCCGGGGGCGACCCTAGGAAAAGTGCAACAGAGATATACCGCCTCGTCTCCCGAAGTGGGGATGAGGTAAGGGTGGAAAGGCGGAGGTAAGAGCCCGTCCGATGACGTGGAAGCGCTCATCGCTGTAAACTCTATCCGGAGCAACGCCGTGGGAGAACATATGACCGGCCCGGTCGTTCTCAGGGGGCGGCTTGAGCGCATCGGCAACGGTGCGCCTAGATAGATGGCTGTCTTAAATGACAGAACCCG
>CAZDDZ010000001.1:60875-143934 GCA_964504285.1 uncultured Pseudoflavonifractor sp. | reverse complement strand
AAACCTGGCCCTTGAACTTGGTCAGGGGGTGAATGGAGTTGGGCTTAGCCAGAACCTGACCACGCTCTACGTCGGTCTTAGCCACGCCGCGGAGCAGGCAGCCCACGTTGTCGCCGGCCTCAACGTAGTCGAGGATCTTGCGGAACATCTCCATGGAGGTAACAACAGTCTTCTTCTTGTCCTCGGTCAGACCAACAATCTCGATTTCCTCGCCGGCCTTCAGCTGGCCACGCTCAACACGACCGGTAGCGACAGTGCCGCGGCCGGAAATGGTGAACACGTCCTCAACAGGCATCAGGAAGGGCTGGTCGGCCTTACGGTCGGGAGTGGGGATATAGGAGTCAACAGCGTCCATCAGCTCCTTGATGCAAGCGTAGTCGGGATCAGCAAGATCCTTGGACTCGCAGGTCAGAGCGTTCAGAGCGGAACCTTTGATGACGGGGATGTCGTCGCCGGGGAACTCGTACTTGCTGAGGGTCTCACGGACCTCCATCTCGACGAGCTCGAGGAGCTCCTCATCGTCAACCTGATCGCACTTGTTCAGGAACACGACGATGGCGGGCACGCCTACCTGACGAGCCAGCAGGATGTGCTCCTTGGTCTGAGCCATGGGGCCGTCGGTGGCGGCGATAACCAGGATAGCACCGTCCATCTGAGCAGCGCCGGTAATCATGTTCTTGATATAGTCGGCGTGGCCCGGGCAGTCAACGTGGGCATAGTGACGCAGAGCGGTCTGATACTCAACGTGAGAGGTGTTGATGGTGATGCCGCGCTCGCGCTCCTCGGGAGCCTTGTCGATGCTGGCGTAATCGGTGAAGTCAGCGCCGCCCTGCATTGCCAGGTACTTGGTGATAGCGGCAGTCAGAGTGGTCTTGCCGTGGTCGACGTGGCCGATGGTGCCGATGTTAACGTGGGGCTTGCTGCGCTCAAATTTAGCCTTAGCCATTTTGAATATCCTCCTTAATATAACACAAAGTGTTTCATTATTATCGTAGATAAATGCAGGAACATTTTATAGCATTGCAAGATAAATTGCAACCCTATTTTCTCCTCGCGCTTTTTAGTCCGCAGTATTGCGGCCGCGCTCGGCAATAATCTTGTCGGCAATGCTCTTGGGAATCTCCACATAGCTGTGGGGCTCCATGGTGTACTGACCACGGCCCTGAGTAGAAGAACGCAGGTCGGTGGCGTAACCGAACATCTCGCTGAGGGGCACCAGAGCGTCAATCTGAGTGGCGCCGGTGCGGGCCTCGGTGCCCTGGATCATACCGCGGCGGGAGGAGAGGTCGCCCATCACGTCGCCCATATACTCGTCAGGCGCAATGGCGGAGACCTTCATGATGGGCTCCAGCAGAATGGGAGTTGCCTTGCGGCAGGCCTCCTTGAAGGCCATGGAGCCGGCAATCTTAAATGCCATTTCGGAGGAGTCAACTTCATGGTAGGAGCCGTAAATCAGGGAAACCTTTACGTCAACAACGGGGTAACCGGCCATAACACCGGCCAGCATAGCACCCTGGATGCCCTGGTCAACAGCAGGGATATACTCCTTGGGAATGACACCGCCGGTAATGGCGTTGACAAACTCGTAACCCTTGCCGCTCTCGTTGGGCTCCACAGTAATCTTAACATGGCCGTACTGACCCTTACCGCCGGACTGACGGGCGTACTTGGTGTCCTGCTCAACAGCCTTCTTGATGGTCTCCTTATAGGCAACCTGGGGTGCGCCTACGTTGGCCTCCACCTTAAACTCGCGGAGCAGACGGTCGACGATAATTTCCAGATGCAGCTCGCCCATACCGGCGATAATGGTCTGGCCGGTCTCTTCGTCGGTCCAGGTACGGAAGGTGGGATCCTCCTCGGCCAGCTTTACCAGCGCCAACCCCATCTTCTCCTGACCAGCCTTGGTCTTGGGCTCGATAGCGACACGGATAACGGGGTCGGGGAATTCCATGGACTCCAGAATGACGGGATGCTTCTCGTCACACAGGGTATCACCAGTGGTGGTATTCTTGAGACCCACGGCGGCGGCAATGTCGCCGGCGTAGACCTGCTCGATATCCTCACGGTGGTTGGCGTGCATCTGCAGAATGCGGCCCAGGCGCTCCCGCTGGTTCTTGGTGCTGTTAAGCACGGCAGTACCGGTCGGAATTGTGCCGGAGTACACCCGGAAGAAGCTCAGACGGCCCACGAAGGGGTCGGTCATAATCTTAAACGCCAGAGCAGAGAAGGGGGCGTTATCGTCGCTGGGACGCTCCACTTCCTCCTCGGTGTCGGGGTCGATGCCCTTGATGGGAGGAATGTCGATGGGAGAAGGCATATAGTCGACAACCGCGTCCAGCAGCTTCTGTACACCCTTATTCTTATAGGAAGTACCGCAGGTGACGGGAATAATGAGGTTGTCAATGGTGCCCTTGCGGATCACCTTGCGAAGGAGCTCGGGGGGAATGGGCTTCTCCTCCAGAGCCAGCTCCATGACCTCGTCGTCCAGACTGGACACGGCATCAATCAGCTTTTCGCGGTATTCCAGAGCCAGGTCCATCATGTCGGCGGGAATTTCCTCCACGCGCATGTCCTTACCCATCTCGTCGTAGTACACATCGGCGTTCATCTCCACCAGGTCGATGATACCCTCAAAGGTATCCTCGGAACCGATAGGAAGCTGAATGGGCACGGCGTTGCACTTAAGACGCTCGTGGATCATGTCCAGCACATGGTAGAAGTTCGCACCCATGATGTCCATCTTGTTGACGTAAATCATGCGGGGAACCTTGTAATGGTCAGCCTGACGCCAAACAGTCTCAGACTGGGGCTCAACACCGCCCTTAGCGCACATTACGGTCACCGAGCCATCCAGAACACGCAGAGAACGCTCCACCTCTACGGTGAAGTCAACGTGGCCCGGGGTGTCGATGATGTTAATGCGGGTCTGGGGGTACTGCTCCTTGGTGCCCTTCCAATAGCAGGTGGTGGCGGCAGAGGTAATGGTAATGCCGCGCTCCTGCTCCTGGGCCATCCAGTCCATAGTGGCGGTACCGTCATGGGTCTCGCCGATTTTGTAGTTGACGCCGGTGTAATAGAGAATACGCTCGGTGGTCGTCGTCTTGCCCGCGTCAATGTGGGCCATGATGCCGATGTTCCGGGTATTCTCCAGGGTTACTTTTCTAGGCATACTTTAACTCCTTATTACCAGCGGTAATGGGCGAAGGCCTTGTTGGACTCGGCCATCTTGTGGGTGTCCTCGCGCTTCTTCACAGCAGTACCGAGGTTGTTGGCGGCGTCCATCAGTTCGCCGGCCAGACGTTCCTTCATAGTCTTCTCGCTGCGGTTGCGGGAGTAGGTGGTGAGCCAACGCAGACCAAGGGTCTGACGGCGCTCGGGACGCACCTCGATGGGCACCTGATAGGTGGCGCCGCCGACACGGCGGGCCTTGACCTCCAGAGAAGGCATGATATTTTCGATAGCGCTGGTAAACACCTCAAGGGGGTCCTTTTCAGTCTTCTCCTTGATGATGTCAAACGCGCCGTAAACGACCTTCTGGGCCACGCCCTTCTTGCCGTCGAGCATGATGCTGTTTACGAGCTTGGTAACCAGTACGGAGTTATACAGCGGGTCGGGCAAAACCTCCCGCTTGGGTACGTTTCCTCTTCTGGGCACTTTGCTTCCCTCCTTCATATAGGAATGATTTCATAGGTACTCGAAACGCAAAATACGTCTCGTGTAAAGACAAGTGCCTGCTTGTCCCAGTGCCCCCGTGGAAACGTCTACCCTATTAGATAAACGCCTGCCGCAAGGACTACTGCCTTGCGCTACTAAGCGCAAAATTCAACTTAATGTGCGGCATTTCAGCCGCGGCCGCCATATATGGCAGCCCTGCAAGTAATTTTTTAAAAAATTACTTCTTGGCGGCAGTCTTACCGGCCTTGGGACGCTTCGCGCCATACTTGGAGCGAGACTGCATACGGCCGTTAACACCCTGGGTATCCAGAGTGCCGCGGATGATGTGGTAGCGCACGCCGGGAAGGTCCTTCACACGGCCGCCACGAATCATAACCACGGAGTGCTCCTGCAGGTTGTGGCCAACACCTGGGATATAAGCGGTAACCTCGTAGCCGTTGGTAAGCTTTACACGGGCGATCTTACGGAGCGCCGAGTTAGGCTTCTTCGGGGTGGAGGTACGAACAGCGGTGCAAACTCCGCGCTTCTGGGGAGAAGGCAGGTCGGTCTCGCGGTTCTTCAGGGTGTTCAGGCCATGCTGCATGGCGGGAGAGGTGGACTTGTAAGTTACCTTCTCACGGCCCTTGCGGACGAGCTGGTTAAACGTAGGCATGGTTTTCCTCCTTTCTCAAATACTGATAAAATATATTTTAACAAAATAACCCAAAAGTTATTCCGCTAAAAACAAAGCAATCGGGACGGTGTGTTCGCCGCCCGGCGGGAGACCTACTTTAGCAGCGCAGCTACCGCACTCCCTACGGCGATACCACAAGCGGAGCCGAGTTCCTTCATATGAGCTACCCTTTCAACGGGTATGCCCCGCTCCTCGCAGAGCGTCTCCAGTGCCCCGGTAACACGGGGATCGGCGTCCTGGGCCAGGAAAACAAGCCGAACATTTCCGTCGTTCACTGCACGCTGGGTCTGCTTTACTCCAACCACTTTTCGGCCGTCTTTTAACTCGGTCAGCATCGGTATGCCCCCTTCTCTTGGACTGCAACGGAAAGCGGGGCTTTTCTCCCCCTCTGCCCGTCCGGCAGGCACACCTGCGCAATTTGGGATTATATCATAGGTAAATCAGATAGTCAAGAGATAAGTCGCACGGAAAAGTATGATAAAAAACGAAGTTTTTACCCGGTTCCCGCAGTCTGCGTTTTCTCCTAGAGCGTTTCTGAAAAGTCGCTGTGTCCGGAATTTTGAACAAGAATTGTGCCAGGCAAGCCGTTTTTCCACAGAAATCCTGGGCGGATTTCAAGGGAAAACGGCGCGGCATGGCGAAATTTTTGTCAAAAGAACGGATGCATGGACTTTTCAGAAACGCTCTAGTAAAACGGGGCTGTTTCCGGCAGGTTTCGCAGTACAACAGAGGAATACAGCCGGTCAAGCTAAAACGGGTGGCTAAGCCACCCGTTTTAGGCCATCGTTCATTTTGACTTACAGATTGCTGTCAAGAATATTGGTATAGCTCTCGGGGGGCATCACGCCCACCTTGCGCTCCAATTCCTTGCCACCCTTAAAGAAAACAACGGTGGGAATGCTCATAACGCCATACTGCTGGGCCAGATCCTGTTCGGCATCCACGTCTACCTTACCAATAACGGCCTTCCCCTCGTACTTGGCGGACAGGTCATCAATGACAGGGGCCAGCATTTTGCAGGGGCCGCACCAGGAGGCCCAAAAATCTACCATGGTAATGCCGTCGGAGGAAATGGCTTTTTCAAAGCCCTCTTTGTTAAAGTGAATGGTTGACATTATTTTTTCTTCCTTTCTGACTATGTTAATTTTGAAGTTGGTCTACATACTCTGCTGCTCGGTGTCCGGCCATCATGCCTTCCCCTACCGCTTTGGAAATTTGCAGCGGCTGTCCTGTACAGTCACCCGCCGCATAAACGCCGGGAATGTTTGTTTTCATGTCCCTGTCTACCGCTACATAACCCTCCCGCAGCTCCAGCCCGGGCAGCAAATCGGTGGGGGCTACTGAGGCTCGGAGGATAAATACCCCCTCACAGGGGATGATTTCTTCTCCCGCTTTTACGCCGGTAATGCTATCTTTTCCCAACACCTCAATTTTGGTGGCTTTGACAAAAGTAATGTCTGTTGCCAGTTCTTGAGGCCGCTGGGATGCCATATAGGTGACATGGCATCCGATTCCTTGGAGAAAATTGGCTTCCTCAGGTGCCTCTGTCGATCTTCCAATTACCACCACGCTCTTACCCCGGTAAAGCATACCATCGCAGGTAGCGCAGTAGGAAACGCCGTGTCCCAGATGCTCGGACTCACCGGGGTACTTCGCCCCGCGTGTCACACCGGGGGCCAGAATTACTGCCCCAGCCTGTGCCATGTCACTGCCTACACTAATGTAGAATGTGCCGGACATGGCCATGATATTCAAGGCACGGCCGGTGATTCGCTCGGTTCCCATGGCCTGGGCGTGGGCGCGGAACCGCTCGGTGAGCTCCGGGCCGCTGATTTGCGGCATGCCTAGGTAATTATCCACCCGCTCTGTTTTCCAAAGCGGACTGTCCCGGTCGTCGCCGCTAATGACTACCACACTCTTGCCGCGTTGCCGGGCCTGCACAGCGGCTGACAGCCCTGCCGGGCCGCCGCCGATTACAGCAATATCATAGGTCACGTCCGTACTCCTCCTCTCTATCTCCAAAGAGCGCCGCCACCAGTGCGATGATGTGCTCCCGGTCATCCACATCGTAATAAACCTCGTTACCCGAGCGAGTAGCCTTTACGACTCCTGCGGCCTTCAGTCGCGCCAAGTGCTGGGAAATACAGGACTGGGATTGACCTGTGCCTGCTTCCATACAGCCTACATTATGGCATCCGTTTTTTAGAAGCCCCCGAACGATGCGCAGTCGCACCGGATGTGCCAAGGCCTTTAGTAGGTCTGCCTTGATTTCGTACAACTCCTCTGTATCGCTCATGTGGTCACCTCACATTTATTTTCTAATATTAGTATATTATAATATTCTAAAATGTCAACTGGTTTTTAAAAAATTTTTCTTGACTTTCGCAGACTGACCGCCTATGATGTTAAAAGTTTGAACTTCAAATATTTCGATGTTCAAACAAGAAACCAAAAGGAGTCTTGCATAATGAACAAAACGACAGCTAATGATCATACATCCAATACAACAGGCAAATACATAAAGCGCGGACTGATTGCTCTTGCAGTTTTATTGGCAACCGCCGTAGGCGGCATCCTGCTGCTGTTTCAAGGGGAGCTGCGCACCTTGGCCACCATTGAGCGTATGGATGACACCAGTCTGTTTACAATGGAGTATAAAGGCGACTACGGCTTTGATGATTTTTTAGTTAAGGGCGGCGCATCCAACGACAATGAGCTTTTAGATTTTATTACAAAAAAGCTTCTCAAAGGTCTACCCCTAAGTCTCGATATTCCCGATTTGGGCTGCTCTACCTTTTCCGCCCAAACTCCGGAGGGGGACGCCATCTTCGGTCGTAATTTTGACATGTACTACTCCCCTGCGCTCTTTGTCCGCACGGCTCCCAAGAACGGGTACAAGTCCATTTCCATGGTGAATCTAGCTTATATCGGTTTCGGGGAGGATAAGCTGCCCACCACTATGCTCAATAGCATTCTCACGCTGGCCGCCCCCTATGTGCCTTTAGACGGCATGAATGAAAAGGGTCTGGCTGTGGGCGTACTCCTGATTGATACCGAGTCCACCAATCAGCAAACCGAAAAGCCTGACATTACTACCACCACTGCCATTCGCCTGATACTGGACAAGGCCGCCACCGTGGACGAGGCACTTGCGCTGCTGGAACAATATGATATGCACGCCTCGGCCAACTCCTGCTATCACTTTCAGATTGCCGACGCTACCGGCAAGTCTGTGGTGGTGGAGTACATTGGTGACAAGATGGTTGTAATTGACTCTCCCCGTGCCACCAACTTTCTTCTGACTCCCGGTGACTGGACCTTCGGCGGCGGTTATGACCGCTTTGACATTCTGGAGAATGTCATGACCGAGAAAAACGGAGTACTCACCGCGGAGGAGGGTATGAACCTTCTGGAGGCCGTGAGCCAAAAAGTGCAGGTAGATAAGACCTCGACCACCCAGTGGTCCTGTCTCTATAACCAAACCCAGGGAACTGTTGACATTGCCATGCTGCGTGATTACGAAAACATTTATTCCTTTGGTTTAGAAAAATAACAGTATTGCCGGAAGCTGACCAGCTTCCGGCAATACTGTTTCACGGCATCTGCAAAAGCAAAAAACCGCATTTTAAATTTCAAGGTATTTCGGCTCATTTACAAAGGAAATCATCAACGAGTTCCCAAATATGTATTTCAGATGCCTCCAGTCGATTCAGGCACTCGGCAAACTCGTTTAGACTGGAGCGTTCCATCGTAATATCCGTAATCATAACGCCGCTAGGCAACTTTAGTCCGCAGGAATGATAGCGTCCTACCCCTTCCAGGTGAAACGCGCCATCAGTTACTTGATACACGCAAATCCTCCTCCACCAGGTCATTCTCCCGCGCGAGTAGTTCCTTTATATTTGCGGTGCAGCTCTCCACCTCTCGTCGGGGCGAGCTTATCTTTACCACCGATGCCTTGTCAAACTGTATCGTTATGCTCTTGGTATATCCCAGCGGTCTTGGGGGTACAAACTCCTCAACGAAAAAGCTGGCATCACACCGCGCCAGTGCCTCAAGAATATTCACCAGCCCAAATCCGTTTCCGTTTGTTGTGTTTCCCTTCCTACCGAGGTTTTTGAGTACCGCAGGGCTAAAATACCCGCCGGAATCCGACACCCGCAGCCGAACCGTCCCCCGTGTTTTTCCCAGCGTAAAGGTTATAATGCGTCTTTCCGGCTTCTGTTGGTCCACTGCGTTTATGGCATTATTTAAAAGATTAACAATAATTTGCCGCAAGTCGTACGCCGAGAGGACATCCGGCAGCAGATGGCAGGCAGCGTTTTCTTGGGCCACACAGCTAAATGCAATTTTATGGCAGACCATTTCCTCCGCCACTGTCTTAAGCTCTTCATCCAGACTGGGACTTCCCGTCCTCGGGCTTTGGCTTAAGCACAGTACCCGGTCAACGTCCTCCTGCAAACCGCACTTAATTTCCTTTAGGCTGTTCAGGCAGGTCTGAATTTCTACCGACATCTCCTGTGCAAACGCCGGATTGTGCATGGCGTCCACCTGCTTTTGCATCCGTTCAAAATTCTTTTGGGTATCAGCGAGCAATCGGTTCAGTTTATGGTTATCGCTCTTTACGCTCAAACACTCCTCTCCCCTTTCTTTTGCCGCTTGGGCAAGGCGCGCTTTTTCTTCCCTATCCCTTTTTTCCTGCTCTGCCGCAATGTGTTCACGCCAGATCCATTGAACTACCATGATACAACATATGCCAAAGACAAATATTGCGAAAAGTCTGAGTTGAAATTGTTGTTGGGTTTCTGCAACTGGAGTCTGCACAATGCGGATGGACGAAATTATTAAAAACATCATAGTCACAAACAATTCTTTGCGAAAGCTTTCTCCTACAACGCCAACATTGCACCTTTTACAAACTTTTTTAGTTAATATATATGCCGGAATATAAATAGTACAAGCTATTAGAGTTACAAAAATATCATCTTTCATGCCGGACATTACACATATCGCATATGCCGGTATTGTGCACAGCGTCATCACCCCAGATGTTATCACAAACGAAAACAAAACTTGAATTAGCAAGACTTTGGATGGTACAACATATTTCTTAATTGAAAATGCATAAAATAAACTTACCATTATAAATGGTTTTATTGGTCTTAAATACTGTACGCATACAACATGTAAACATGCCAATGTAAAAATCTGAATAACATTAACTATCATTCGTGTATCATTTTTGCTACCAAACATTTGCTTATTAAAATTAACCCACGCCATTTGCAAGGCAAAAGCAAACAAAAGTTTATCAATTATCGCCACTAAAATAACCACCTTTATTCGTTTGAGTAGGCTATATAAAACCTATTACACACGATTGGGCAGCTAATTACAATAATCAAAAGTTGCAGAGGGGCAGAAATGCCCCTCTGCCCGCACTTATGTAAAATGATCTGAAAGATAAGTAAGCCAACCGCAGATAGCATCCCAAATACCCATTTGTAACTCCCCTTTCCTGTCGAAATAACAAGCTTGCGACAGAAAAAGTACCATATTCAGGGAAGTTACATATATTTAATCTTATGCGTAATCTTTTTCAATTTTTTAATCGGATTAAAAAACAGCGGAAACCGCTCTTTACGAGTGGCTTCCGCTGTTTTTTATCAATCTCTATACCTATTGGCGAAGTAAGTAATAAAACGCTTGACCTCCACCGCGCCGCTTCTTTCGTCGATGCTGGGTGTGTAGGCTGCCTCCAGCTTACGGCTATCCACCCGATCCAGCATAAATTTAACATTATAGCTGATCCCACCCCGGATAGCGTTTACGTCCTTGTCCAGCATTTTGGCAATAGGTTTGTAAATATCCTCTGTCAGGTTGATTGGGCCGGCCGTGCGTATGGCGGCAAGCCCAACTGCCCATACCAGATACTCCAGTGTATGATTTCCATCCCCCGCACCAAAGCTTACAAACTCTGCTCGAATTCTGTCCCTCAAATATTGAAAGGAATCTCCATCCATTGGTGCCGGCTCATCCTCGTCATCCAAAAACACTACCTCCCGAATCAAGTCAACAATAATTGCCGGACCTTTTTCTTTATATTCAACGCTTTCTTTTAAAAAAAAGCCGTCGGAGTGCTTTCTGTGAACAGCCTTAACCACCGCAGGCGAAGAAACCGCCGTCAACACCATCACCGCAGGCATACAGCCCAGCGCCCCTTCTTTTCTTGCGTTGAGAAAATAAAGACCGTGCCCCTGTTCAAGCTCCAGATCCAAAATAACGCAGTCGGGCTTATGCTGTCTGGATAGTTTAATACCCTCCTCACAACGGCTCACCGCTCCCAGGTATTCAAAGTCCGAGCAAGTGTTCAAACATGCTTCAATCCTTCGCACTTCTTGCGGGTCATCCTCAATGACCAATATCCGATACTTTCGCTCGACATTTGTCACTTTGCTTCCCTCCTTTTCCCATTTATCCTCTTTATCAACAATAACACGATATTTTATTTTTATCAATCTTAGACTCTGAGTTCCACTCTTTCCCGCCGCCCCTTGACAGACCTTTATCTTGTAGTATAAATTGAGATATACTTTTACCATAGCCCAACCAGTGTAATCTGAACCCGGATGACACTGGTCAGGCTAAGAAGGAGGTAAGCTTAATGAACAGTAAAACAGTAGTGCTAAATGCCGCCAAGATGAACTACGACGGAAAATTGAATTTGACACAGCTCTCCGACCATGTGACAATTTATGATACCACCGCTCCGGATCAGATAATCGAACGAGTGACCGGCCACGAAATTGTAGTAACCAAGGAATTGCCTGTTCCCGCTGATATTTTATCCCGCTTCCCCGACTGTGTAAAGCTCCTTTGCGAGGCCGGCACGGGATACAATAATATTGACTTGGATGCCGCTCGGCAAAAGGGCATTACCGTCTGCAATATTCCGGCTTACAGCAGCCAACGTGTGGCTCATACCGCCATTATGCTTATGCTGGGGCTCTCCTCATCCATGCAGAGGCAACAGGCCATGCTCACCAGAGGCGACCGCTCCAACTTTACCCGCTATTTGCAGGTTGACCATGTGGAGCTAAACGGCAAAACCCTGGGGTTAATCGGCACGGGTAACATCGGCAAAAATGTAGCGAAAATCGCCTTGGCTATGGATATGGAGGTTATTGCTTACGCCCGCACACCACGAGATGACTCCAGCGGTATTCATTATGTCACCATGGATGAGCTTCTCTCCCGCAGTGATTTCCTCTCCCTACACTGTCCGCTGACTGCTGACACCAGGCATCTGATTAGCAGAGAAGCCCTCTCTCAGATGAAGCCCTCCGCTTATCTAATCAACACCTCCCGGGGCCCGTTGGTGGACGAAGCGGCACTTATAAGCGCCCTTGAAAGCGGTGTTATTGCAGGCGCCGGACTGGATGTGCAGGAGAGTGAGCCCCCCGTGGAGGATAGCCCTCTCTACTCTATGGAGAACGTTATTCTCACACCCCACATGGGCTGGAAGGGGCTTGAAACCCGACAGCGGCTTGTCTCTATCTTGACGGATAATATCCAGGGCTACTTGTCCGGCACCCCAATTAACATCGTATCATAAGAAATAATTGCTTTTTTTGCCTAAACAGGTTAAAATAAAAAGTCGCTATAAAATGAAGGAGTGAACCTGCATGCCTGAAGATTCCATTTCAACTATGTCGCAGAACTTTATTCATGATTTTATTGATGAAGACCTGGCCCAAGGGGGGCGGTCTCACGGGATGCAAGTGCACACTCGTTTTCCGCCTGAGCCTAATGGATACCTGCATATCGGCCATGCCAAGGCTATTTTTGTAGATTTTGGCACCGCTGAGAAATACGGTGGTATTTGCAACCTCCGCATGGACGATACCAACCCCACCAAGGAAGACGTGGAGTACGTCGAGGCCATTCAGGAGGACATCAAGTGGCTGGGCTACGACTGGGACGACCGCTTTTACTTTGCCTCCGACTACTTTGACCAGATGTACGAGTATGCTGTGGAGCTGATTAAGAAGGGTCTGGCCTATGTCTGCGAGCTGACGCCTGAGGAATTTAAGGAGTACCGGGGCGACGTAAATACCCCCGCCCGCTCCCCCTGGCGTGATCGCCCCATTGAAGAGAGTCTTGATCTTTTTGCACGTATGAAGAACGGTGAGTTTGAAAACGGTAAATACACCCTGCGGGCCAAAATTGACCTGGCCAGCGGAAACTTCAACATGCGTGACCCGGCCATTTACCGTATTAACCACATGCATCACCACCGTCAGGGCAACAAATGGTGCATCTACCCCATGTACGACTTTGCCCACCCGCTGGAAGACGCACTGGAACATATTACCCACTCTCTCTGCTCCTTGGAGTTTGAGGATCACCGCCCTCTCTACGACTGGTTTATTGAGCACTGCTCCGTGCCCTCCAAGCCCCGGCAGATTGAGTTTGCTCGCCTGGGCATCAACTATACTGTTATGAGTAAACGTAAACTCCGCCTGCTGGTGGAGGAGCACCTGGTATCCGGCTGGGACGACCCCCGCATGCCCACTCTCTGCGGTCTGCGCCGCCGGGGCTACACTCCTAAGGCTATTCGCAGCTTCTCTGAGCGCAACGGCGTCGCTAAGGCTTCCTCCACCGTGGAGTACGGCTTTTTGGAGCATTGCCTGCGGGAGGACTTGAACGAGAGCGCTCAGCGGGTCATGGCTGTACTTCACCCTGTAAAGCTTACTGTTACCAACTACCCTGAGGGGCAGAGTGAAACTTTCCTTGTGGAGAATCACCCCAACCGCCCTGAGGAGGGTACCCGTGAAGTCACCTTCTCCCGAAACCTCTATATCGAGCGGGATGATTTTCTGGAGGAGCCCATTCCCAAATATAAGCGCTTGTACCCCGCCGGTCTCGAGTGCCGGTTAAAGGGTGCTTATCTCATCACCTGCACCGGCTGCGTCAAGGATGCCGACGGTAACGTGACCGAGGTACTCTGTGAATACGACCCCAACTCCCGGGGCGGCGAGCCCACTGACGGGCGCAAGGTCAAGGGTGCCACCATCCACTGGGTAGACGCTGATACTGCGCTGGACGCCGAAGTGCGGCTCTACGATAATCTGTTTCTGGACGCCGAGCCCGATGCCGGTGATAAGAACTTTTTAGACTGCCTTAACCCCAATTCCTTGGAGATCCTCTCAGGCGCGAAGGTAGAGGCCTCCCTGGCCAATGCCGCTGCCCCCTCCTCCTTCCAGTTCATGCGGCAGGGATACTTCTGCGTGGACAACAAGGACTCCAAGCCCGGCAATCTGGTCTTTAACCGCTCTGTTTCACTGAAAGACAGCTTTAAATTTTAAAATGGACACGGCAAGTCGTGCCCCAGGCCGGTGACATTGTCGCCGGCCTGGGGCCGATTTCGGCAAAATACCGAAATCGGCCGCCTACCGGCGTGTTCCTGCGTGTGAAAGGGAACCGTCACGGTTCCCTTTCACACTATCCCTCCCAAACTTTCGGCTTGAGGGTTTATTGACAGCCTGGGACATGACCTATCATGTCCACTCTTTTTTGAGGTGATTGTTTATGTACCATTTTCGCAACGACTACTCCCACGGCGCACATCCCCAGGTGCTCGCCGCCCTGTCTGCCACTAATCTGGAAGGCAATGTGGGTTACGGCTTTGACTCATATTGCGCGCAAGCCGCTAACCTAATCAAAGAGCAGTGCCATGCTCCTCAGGCCGACGTGCAGTTTATGATTGGGGGTACGCAGACTAACTTTACCGCCATTTGTGCTTTTCTTCGCCCTTGGGAGGGAGTAATTTGTGCCGCCACCGGGCATATTAACGGTCATGAGGCGGGCGCGGTGGAAGCCACCGGCCACAAGCTTTTCCAATGCCAGACCGGTCCCGACGGCAAGCTCACGCCTGATCACATTACACCCATTGTAGCTGCCTGTGCCGATCTGCATGTGGTAAAGCCCCGGCTGGTGTACCTCTCGGATGCCACCGAAACCGGCTATGTTTACACCAAGGCGGAACTGATTGCCCTGTCCGAATGCTGCAAATCAAACAACCTTTACCTCTTTTTAGACGGCGCCCGTCTGGCCGCCGCCTTTGGCGCGGAGGAAAATGACTTGACCCTTCCCGACCTGGCTACCTGCTGCGATGCCTTTTACATTGGCGGGACTAAAAGCGGCGCCCTCATGGGGGAGGCGCTGGTCATCGTCACGCCCGCCCTTCAGGCGGACTTCTTCCGGGTGAAAAAGCAGCGGGGCGCGGTACTGGCAAAGGGCTGGCTTCTGGGTGTGCAGTTTGAGGCGTTACTTCGGGATGGTCTGTACTGGGAGCTGGGCCGCCACTCGGTGGCAATGGCGCAGCAACTCCAGCAGGGGCTTTTGGAGATGGGCCTTCCCATGCATGCCCTCTCCCCCACCAATCAGATTTTTCCGGTGGTGCCCAACGGCCTTCTGCCTGTACTGGACAAGCTCTGCGGTTATGAGGTATGGGGCAAAGCAGACGAGTATCTCACGGTGATTCGTCTGGTTACCTCATTCGCCACAACAGCAGAGGATGTAGAGGGGTTCCTAGCCGAGTTGCGCTGGCTTCTATAACCTCAACAAGCGGGAAAGGAGAGCTTTCCACTGGAAAAACGTTACGAAAGGCACAGTGCTTTTTGCCTAGGTCTGCTCTCTGCCCTGCTGATGGCCTTTATTCTTTTCTGGGAAAATGGTGCAAGCCTCTTTAACAACGGGGATTACACCCGGATTATGAAGACCAATTCTCTGGCATTCGCTACACCCATCGACGAGTCCTATTTCTATCAGGCAGATTTTCGGATGGACTTTTGGGAGGGGCGTACCCCTGCTGAACTAATTTTCTCTCTACGGAACGTGGAGATCTACCCTTCTGTTCACCTGGTCTTTATTCGCACGTCCATGGCGGTCAATATGGCCCTTAACGCCTTGACGGGAGCCCCGTTGGACACATATCGTATGCAGGTGCTGGGGCTTCTTTATCTTCTCTGCTACGCCGGGCTTTTTGTGCTGCTGTTCCGCTCCTTTTCCCTGCCCAAACCGGGGGCTGATTTGCTGGTAAAGCTCCTTATTCTCTTCGTACTCTGTGACGAGGGCTATATCACCTACTTTAATTCTCTGTACAGCGAGCCGGTGCAGATGCTTGGTCTGCTGGCTCTTATAACATTTGCCCTGCGCGCCTTTACAGGCAAGGGGCAGCTGTGGGGCAATGTGCTCTTTTTTCTCCTCTCCTGCTTGGTGTACGGCTGGGCCAAATTTGTCAATCTTCCGGTAGGTGCCCTGTGCATCATGGCGATAGGTTTAGTGCTCCTGCAAAAGCTCTCCAAGAATCAGCGTTTTGCTCTGACTGCCGTTGGACTGGCCTGTACCCTTGTGCTGGGTCTGGTATACCTGCTTCTTCCAAAGTGGATGGATGAGGAGACCAACTATAACGCCGTGTTCTTTGGTGTGCTTAAGGACACCTCTCCCCAGCGGCAGGCAGAATATCTGGAGGCTCTGGACCTGCCCAAAAGCATGGCCGGACTCTCCTACTCCACCTACTACTCCCAGCGCGGCGTGGCAGGTCGTGAAGCCTACGGGTTTTCCGCCGCTTTTAAGTCGGTTTCCAAACTTGATTTGCTGCTTTTCTATCTCCGGCACCCGGGCTATCTCTTGGAAAAGCTGGATGTAGCCATTGCTCACAGCGGCTTTATTCGCCCCTTCTACCTCTCCAACACTGGGGGTGACCAAGCACGTCTCGCCTTTCCAAACCGCTTTGGGGGTTGGTCTTATCTGCGCGGACAGCTCCCCTTTGATACCTGGCTGGGCAATGGATTAATTGCCATCCTCGGCACTCTTTCGCTCTGTTCGCTTTTGTACCGCAAGGAGGAAAAAAAGAGTCTGTGGGCTGCCGCAGCAGTTTTCCTGACCCTTCAGGGTGCTTTGGCCTATCACCTAATCACACCCATCGTCACCAACGGCGAGGCAGACCTGGCCAAGCATATGTTTGCCCTGGCGCAAATTATTGATTTTCTGCTCCTCTTTCTTCTTGCTCGTCTGGGATATTTTTTCTGTACCCGTGGAGCACACCGCCACCCTGCCGCTATGCTGGCAACCGGACTGGCCGCCGCAGTAGCGCTGGGCCTATGTGTACCTGCTGCGCTCTGCCGGACGCGGACAAGGAATGACTTTGTGACCCTGGGTACCTGGCAGGGGAACCGCCTTTCCTGGCAGGTGGTGGCATACGATGACGACCAGCTTACCCTCCTGGCTGCCCAGCCGGTGGCTGTACTCCCCTTCTCTGTCGGTGGAACCAATGGATTTGGCAGCAATTTATGGGACAGCTCCGGTCTGCGCAGCTGGCTAAACGGGCCTTTTCTGCAAGAAGCCTTCAGCGACACGGAGCGGGCTATGCTACTCTCTCAGGAGCACACAGTCCTTCTCTCCCAGCCTAACATCGAGCTGGCCCAAAGCGGCTATCATGATTTTTACTGCTTCCATATTCCATTCTATAGTGACCGCGCCGCCCACACCTCCTATGCGCAAATCACCGCCGACACCGTGCGCCTGCCCGATATTACGCTCATGGCCTCTCTGTCGCGTTTACAGCGTCTTTTCCCCGTATCCTGCTGGATGGATACTCCCTACTACAACAACGGCTCCATGCTGCGAATTTTGGCTCCCGATGGCTACTTCTATATGCGTGATGCCGCTCAGCCCTACGGTGTGAGACCGCTGATAACCGTACAGCGTGGCAGAGGATAAACCCTTTCTTTCCCATAAGAAAGTACCCCCCGGCGCCTTATGGCGCTGGGGGGTACAATTATGTCAACTTAATTCAGGAAATCCTTCAGCTTCTTAGAGCGGCTGGGGTGGCGGAGCTTGCGCAGAGCCTTGGCCTCAATTTGGCGAATGCGCTCACGGGTAACGTTAAACTCCTTGCCAACCTCCTCCAGTGTGCGGGTACGTCCGTCCTCAATACCAAAGCGTAGCTTCAGCACCTTCTCCTCTCGCGGGGTGAGGGTGCCCAGCACATCTACAAGCTGTTCCTTTAAAAGTGTGAAGCTGGCAGCCTCAGAGGGTTCGGAAGCATCCTCGTCGGGGATGAAGTCACCCAGATGAGAATCCTCCTCCTCGCCGATAGGGGTTTCAAGACTGACAGGCTCCTGGGCAATCTTCAAAATCTCCCGCACCTTATCTACGGGCATATTCATCTCAGCGGAAATTTCCTCCGGCGAGGGGTCATGCCCCAGCTCCTGAAGAAGCTGACGGGAGACGCGGATAACCTTATTAATGGTTTCTACCATATGGACAGGAATGCGAATTGTACGGGCCTGGTCGGCAATGGCACGGGTAATGGCCTGACGAATCCACCATGTGGCGTAGGTGGAGAACTTATAGCCCTTGGTATAGTCAAACTTCTCCACGGCCTTAATAAGGCCCAGATTTCCCTCCTGAATTAGGTCAAGAAACAGCATACCACGGCCCACATAGCGCTTGGCAATGGAAACCACCAGACGAAGATTCGCCTCGGCCAGACGCTGCTTGGCGGTCTCGCCCTTACGTATATCGATCTTGAGTTGGGCTTCCTCCTCGGGTGTAACCTCCATAATTTCGCCGTGCTTGCGGGCGTGGCTGATTTCGTCCATGCGCTGCTGCGCCAAGTCACCCAGGCCCATGTTCTGAGCCAGCTGCACTTCCTCGTCAGAGGTAAGGAGGTTTACCTTACCAATTTCCTTAAGGTACATACGCACGGGGTCATCAATACCAAAGGAATCTACCAGAGAGTTAGGATCGACGATCTCCTCCTCCGGCACCTCCTCCAATTCGGCCAGTTCCTCAATGGGGGGCACCACATCGTCGGAGAGCTCGGGCAGGTAATCGTCGCCTACTGTATCAATCCCCAGGTTTTCCAATGTGTCGTAAATTTTGTCCATCTGCTCAGAGCCCAAATCCATATTCTCCAGTACATCCATAAGCTCGGAAGCCGAAAGGTTGCCCTTCTTCTTACCCCGCTCAATGAGGTCGCCCAGCTTTTCTGCGCCGGCCACACCTTCAACAACCTTCAAAACCTCTACCTTACCGGCTTCCATCTTCTCTTCGTTGGAGAGGGTTGGCTTGGTTGCGTCCTGCACCTTTACCTCCAGCTCCATTGGCCCTACCTTTTTGGCGTTCATGCAATTATCCTCCATATGCTTTCTTTTCTCTGTACTTCTCCCGTGCCGCCAGCAGCGGGTCGGTCTCCGCCGTCCCCAATCGCTTTGCCGCCTCGGTCTCGATCATTTCTATGTAGTCCCGGAGTGCTCTTTGGCTATTGGCTCGATCCTCCGGCTGGTCAATGACGGCAGCCATGTGGCTCATTTCCTCTGCCGTCAGATCTCCTGTCAATGCGGCAAGCTGGGTGCTCCTGCCGTTTTCGTACCGTTCCTTTAAAAGACTATATACCCGGCCTAGCAGGGGTGCAGAAAACTGCTCCCGGGTCAGCCCGCCCACCTGTCGGAACAGAGCGGGCTCCGTCACCATCAGGCGCAAAACCCCTTCCTCCGCACGTGCGGAGCGGATATTGTCGTACCGCAGTCCACGTGCCTTGGGCTGGATCTGCAAAGTTGGCGTCAAATCCCGCCGCTCCTGCTTGCGCCTGTCCTGCTTGTCCCGCTTTTTGCGGAACTGCTCCACCTCCTGGGCGAAGGCGGTGCCCGAAATACCTGCGGCGGCGGCGGCCTTGTTGCCGAAAATCTCCCGCTCGATGGGACTTTGCAAGGCGGCGATGGTCTCCACCGCCTTTTTTAAATAGTCCAGCCGACCAGCCTCATCCTTCAAGTCAAACTGACCCAGCAAATTGTCCAGTCGATAGTCGTTCTGCCCGGCGCTGCCGTTTAAATATTTCTCAAAGGTAGCCGCGCCAAACTTTTTGATAAAGTCATCTGGATCCTGCTTCATAGGCACACCCTTTTCGTCCAGCAGAAGGTTGCCCGCCGAGTCCCTGGGATTAGGCAACTGAAGCACCCGCACCTCCATGGTGGTATTTTTAAGAATACCCAAGGCCCGCTCCGTGGAGTTTTTGCCTGCCGAATCATTGTCGTAGCAGAGCACCAGCTCCTTGGTGTGCCGGGCCAGCATACGGGCGTGGTCCTCAGTCAATGCGGTGCCCATGGTAGCCACCACATTATCAAAGCCCGCCTGATGAAGAGAAATTACATCTATGTTACCCTCCACCAGTACCAGGTTTCCCCGTTTAGTGCTCTTGGCAAGGTTCAACCCGTAAATGAGCCGCCCCTTTTTAAACACAATGGTGTCAGGGCTGTTGAGGTACTTGGCACCCTCCTCCCCCGGCAAAAGGCGGCTGGTAAAGCCGGCCACCGTACCATTAACGTCGATAACGGGGAGCATAAGCCGTGCCCGGAACTTATCGTAAATACCACCGTTCTTATTGGCTACTGCCAAACCGGCGTCAATCAGCTCCATTTTGCTAAAGCCCTTGGCCTTCAGGTGTGCTGTCAGTTCATCCCAGGAATTAGGCGCTGCGCCCAGACCGAATGCTGTCACCGTGCGGCTGTTTAACTCACGCTGTGCAATATAGTCCCGCACCCGCACACCGCCCGCACTTTTAAGATATTCATGATAAAAGCGTGCAGCTTCCTTATTGGCCTCCAGGGCCCTGGCCTTCTTGCGGCTTTCATCCTGGCTTACACCGATTTCAGGCACTTCCAGTCCCGCTCTGCCTGCCAGTACCTTTACCGCGTCAACAAAAGAGAGGTTCTCCATTTCCATTACAAAAGAAATTGAGCCGCCCCCCTTGCCGCATCCAAAGCATTTGTAAATCTGTCTTTCCTGCGAAACCGAAAAGGAAGGGGTCTTTTCATTGTGGAAAGGGCACAATCCCCAGTAATTTGCCCCTTTCTTGTTAAGGGTAACATAGGTACCAACCACATCTACAATATCGCTGCGAGCAATGAGCTCATCTATAAATTGTTCCGGAATTGCCACCTTGTCCCCCCCTTTTAGCTAGTTTTGACAAAAGAGTGTTGGTTCATACCGTGTTACAGCAGATCATACAAAAACCGGCACTTCACCTTCTGTGCTCTACGCTGCGCTACTTCACACTCCATGCCATTGGAATGAACACCTGCCCAAACTTTTCAACGGCATATTTATCGGTCATACCAGCAATATAGTCGCAAACCGCCCGCTCCACACCCTCTTGGAGACGTATCTCCTGAAATTCATCCGGGAGCTTGTCCGGGTCCCCCTTGTAATAGTCAAAGAGACGACGCAGCATATCCTGAGCCTTCCCTTCCTCTCCCTTGGCAATGGGGTTGCGGTAGACCGAATCAAACATAAATTCCCGCAGCTCGCTCATAGCCTCCCGGCAGGCGGGGGACTGAAGAACCGCATTCTTACCCATGCTGCTTTGAATCACATCCACCGTCAGAGTATTGATTCGCTCTGAATGGGTATAACCCAATGTTTGTGAGATATTCACCGGAATGTCGGTGGGGAAAATAATCTGTCCTCGCATAGCGTCGTCAATGTCGTGGTTAATATAGGCAATTTTATCAGCCAGCCGGACAATCTGCCCTTCCAGGGTTTCGGCCTTATGGGGGCCGGTGTGGCAGAGTATACCCCGCCGCACCTCATAGGTGAGGTTAAGGCCTTCCCCTTCCTTCTCCAGCCTATCCACCACACGCAGGGACTGGACGTTGTGCTGGAAGCCGCCCGAAACCAACTCGTTTAGCGCCCGCTCCCCTGCATGACCGAAGGGGGTATGTCCCAAATCATGGCCGAATACGGCAGCCTCGGTCAAATCCTCATTAAGCCGCAGTCCCCGGGCAATGGTGCGGGCAATGCGGGAAACCTCAATGGTGTGGGTCATGCGGGTGCGGTAATGATCACCCTCCGGCTGAAGAAAAACCTGTGTCTTATGTTTCAAGCGGCGAAATGCCTTGGAGTGAACAATCCGGTCAATATCCCGCTGAAAGCAAGTTCGCACTGCGTCCTCCCCAATGGGACGGGCCCGTCCCTTAGAGCTTACGGCCGGGCAGGCATAGGGGGAGAGCACCTGTGCCTCAATGGTCTGTGTCTGCTCTCGAATGGTCATGAAATTGGCCTCCTCCGGCAAAGTAATGCCACACCGCACTCACCTTGCGGTGGCTCAGGGTTTCTCTCTAAAAGTTATATACTTTTTCTATTCCTAAAACCCTTTAAATTTACAAAAAAATTTTTACCTGCCGGTTTTGGCCGTTTTACAACACCACAGGTTTATCTCGGAACCGCTTTTAAGCACTCTCCCAGAATCTCGGTAACAGCATTGCCGGACATCAGCTCTGTCATATCTGCCGCAAAGGCTTCTGCCTTATCCTCCGGAAGCAGGGCGTGGACAACAACCTCGGCGGCATACTCAGTCTCACCTAGTACGCCCCCCTGGGTCTCCACCATCAGCTTAACCCTGTCAAAGAAAGAATAGGGGCAGGGAACAGCAACTTCTACCCATCGGCGCACTACCGAGACTCCAGCCGCATCCAGCGCCTCCTTTGCGGCCTGGGTGTAGGCCCGTACCAGACCGCCAGCACCCAGCAGAATACCGCCGAAGTAGCGGGTAACTATACAGAGGACATTCTCCACGCCCTCCCGCTGGAACACGTTAAGCATGGGCTGGCCTGCGGTACCCTGTGGCTCCCCATCATCAGAGTACCGCTCCGCTCCGCCTTTTAACCGAAAGCACCAGCAATGGTGCCGCGCGTCATAATGGCGCTTCTTCACCGCCTCAATGTACGCCCTGGCCTGGGTCTCGCTCTCCACAGGGTAAACCTCGCCAATAAAACGAGAGCGCTTTTCTATATACTCGGCTTCACTTTGGGCCGAAGGAATCAAATACTCTGTCATATCAGGCCCCCCCTTTATTTTAGTGCCCCACGCCATTCCTCACGGGTTATCGCATAGTGAAGCTCTACCCGCTCCTCGTTCATGAGCGGAAGATACGTCTTGTCGGTAAAACGGTATCGAAAGCCGCATTTCTCCACTACTCGGCGGGACTTATGGTTAAAGTCGTAATGCCCGCACCACTGGGTTTCCAGGCCCAAATCTTCAAAACCCCAGCGTAGGATTTCCTCCACGGCCTCCGGCATAAGCCCCCGACCCCAATAGGCGGGATTCATGGCATAGCCGATTTCGTCATCAGGGCCGGGCAGCAGGGTCTGGTGCCTCCCCACGTAGCCCACAGAGCCCACTACCTTACCGCTCTCCCGCAGCTCCATGGCAAAAACCCGGGGTGCGGAAAAGATGGTGCGGATAATCTCCCGACTCTCGCCCACATCTCTGTGAACAGGCCAGCCGGCCGATGGACCTACCAGCGGATTTCTTGCATACTCGTAAAGCTCCTCCGCATCGGAATCCCGCCACGGGCGGAGGATTAGTCGCGGTGTATCCAGTCGCTGCATGGCGCTTCTCCTTTTAAATCGAGTTCAGTGACCTATTGTCCGGCTATCCGTTCCAAATAAATTCACTAATTTGACCCATAATTTTGGGGGTACACACGGCAGTGACCTCAATGGTATCACCATACTCCACAGACTCCACCTTGGCCTCCCGGTAGAGCATATCCAGCACGCCCCCCTTGTGATAGGGTAGGTGAAGGATAACCTTATGAGCCCCCTGATCCAGGCGCCCCCCGATCATACTCAAGAGCTCGTCCAGCCCTCTGCCAGTTTTGGCAGAGATGGAAACAATGTCCTCACCATGGGGCACAATATCGCCCGCGTAGAGATCGGATTTATTAAACACGTCAATACGGGGAGTCTCTGCCGCCCCCAGCTCTACAATTAACTTTTCCACCACCTGCTCCTGTTCACGCCATTCGGGGTTAGACGCGTCAATCACGTGAAGAAGCAGGTCTGCAAAGGTCAGTTCCTCTAAGGTAGCCTTAAAAGCCTCCACTAAATGGTGGGGAAGCTTAGAAATAAAGCCCACCGTGTCCGAGAGCAATACCGTGCACGTATCAGAAATTTCCAGGGTGCGGGTGGTGGTGTCCAGTGTATCAAACAGACGATTATTGGCAGGAATGTCGGACCCGGTGAGGGCGTTGAGCAAGGTAGATTTTCCCGCGTTGGTATAGCCCACAATGGCTACCACAGGCACCTCGTTCTTCATGCGCCGCTCCCGCTGAACACCGCGGATACGGCGCACCTGCTCCAGCTCCTCCTCCAGCTTGGCCAGCTTCCGGCGAATATGCCGACGGTCAGTTTCCAGCTGGGTTTCACCGGGGCCGCGGGTACCGATGGGGCTTTTGCCGCCCGAAGCAGTCTGGCGCACCAAATGGCCCCACATGCCGGTCAGCCGGGGCAGGAGATATTTATACTGGGCAAGTTCCACCTGCAAGCGCCCCTCCCGAGTCTGGGCCCGCTGTGCGAAAATGTCCAAGATGAGGGCAGAGCGATCCAGCACTGCAACTCCCAGTTCCTCGGTAAGCACCCGCTGCTGGGAAGGAGAGAGCGCGTTATCAAAAATCACCATGGTGGCCCCTTGCGCCACCACCAGCTCCTTCACCTCTGCCAGCTTGCCCTCGCCGATAAAGGTACGGGGATCAGGGGTGTCCTTATTCTGCATGGCCATGCCCACACAGTCGCCCCCGGCGGTCTCTAAAAGCGCGGCAAGTTCCTCCATCGAGGTCTCGGTGGCGTTCTCCGCATCCGTCAAGCAGTGTGCGGAAAGGCCCACCAGCACCGCCTTATCACGTTTGACTTCTGTTGTATGTTCGGTCATATAGCCTCCTGGCAGGGCACAGCAAGTCGTGCCCTTATACTTTCTTTAAAACCTCGACGATTTCGCCGATGTACATTTTATGGTAGTCCTTAAAAGGATAGTTCTTCTCCCGCAAGGCATCGTCATGAAAACCCTCCGCCGCGATGGAGCCGGTGTATTGCTTTTTGCACACCAGCACCAGGTCGGCTTCCTCAAAATAAGGAGCAGCGGCTTGTGTGTTGGTTGTAAAGTTACATTCCTTTACCTTATCAATGTCACGGCCGCTTTTACTGCCACATAGAGAAAGGACCTGACGGTATTCTTCCCCCAAAAAGGCCAGAGTAAAATATTCCTCCCGGTCAACAAACTCGCGGGTGTAACGCTGAGGACGGATATAGCAAGTGGCCACCGGCTTATTCCACAAAATACCCAGACCGCCCCAACTGGCAGTCATGGTATTGAGTTGCTCCTCTGTTCCGGCGGTAATCAGCATCCATTGGTCTCCAATCATGGAAAAAACATTTTGATCCAAGGCCTTTGGGTCCATTTTCTCAAACATACAAATGCCTCCTGTTCTTGAGTATCTACATTATATGCTAAAAAAGAGAAAAAAGAAACCCGCACCGGTAGGTGCGGGTTTCTTTAACCAACTTACTTCTCCAGACCGAACTTCTTGTTGAAGCGGCTGACACGTCCGCCGGTATCCACCATCTTCTGCTTTCCGGTGAAAAAGGGGTGGCACTTGGAACAGACTTCAACGCGGATGTCCTGCTTTGTGGAGCCCGTCTCAATGACGTTGCCGCAGGCACACTTAATGGTCGTCTGCTGATAATCGGGATGAATGCCTTCCTTCATACTGTTTCACCTCTTCCTCGTTCAGGGTAAAGCGGCGCAGCAAACCTCCACGCCTTATAAACGCATTAGGTATAATACCATATTTAAAACCAAAATGCAATAACTTTTTTAAATTTCCACCGCACAATCGGTCGAAAAAAACCAGAGAACCCGGCGGGTAACCGGCTTTCCCGTCACCTCAGCCAGAGCGTGGGAATAAGCCATAAGCTGGGGTCGGTATTCCTCAGCGCGGGCGGTCTGATTTTGTGGCTCCACCCGGTCGGTTTTGAAGTCGACCACCGTAATGCCCCGGGCATTTTCAAAGTAGCAGTCCACCACACCTTGGAGCAGCACCCGCTCCTCCCCCGCCACCGTCTCATAATACTGGTTGGCGGGCACCAGAATAGAGAATTTAAACTCCCGACGCAGGGTATTTGAGGCGAGAATCTCCTGTCCCAGCGGAGAGGAAAAGAAGGCATAGAGCTTTTCGGGCGCAACCGCCTCCCCCTGCTGAGCCGTAATAAATTCCTTCGCCACAAGGCGGCCGATTTCCTTCTGAATTTCCTCTATGGTGCCCGTCCTGGCAAAGTCTATATACTGCATAACCAAGTGAATGGCCGTGCCCTTTTGCGCAGGGGTCAGTCCAAGCTCCGCCTCAGCAAAGCGTGGGCGGCGGATAGGCTTATGTGCCGGGGCGGGCGCACTTTCAGCCACTTCTTCATCAAGCTCACGACCCTTGAGCTGGGTGGCGGTAAGCTTGGAGGGGATTTCCACCTGTACGGCATGGGGGTAGACCCAGGTAAGACGGCTGAGCAGGTCGTCATCCGTTTTATGGCACGCCTTTTCCCGTTTTGTGTCACTCTGTCCGTCTGCCTGCCGAAAGGGCGCACCGTCTACCCATCGAATGTCCCAGGTCGGGCCGTATTCTACTGCGGGCGGCACAATGGCCGCCCCCGCGACCGAGCGAAGTGCTACGGCCTCAGGCCGGACTATGGCGGACAGAAGCACCCACTGCCCCACCGACGCGCATCCGGCCAGCACCTGGGGCTCCACCGGACTGCCTGCGTCCTCGGCAAGCGCGGCTAAGTCATCCGCTCCTCGGGTAAGGGCACAGGTCATAATTAGCTTTTCTCTGGCCCGGGTCACAGCTACATAGAGAAGCCGCAGCTCCTCTGCCATCATCTCATACTCCAGTTGACGTGCCACCGCCCTTCTGGCCAGAGTGGTGTACTCAATCATGCGCTCGGTGTCCAGCCGTTTGGGGCCGACTCCCAGCTTGGGGTGAAAGAGAATGGGCCGCTGCATATCGTCACGGTTGAGCCTGCGCATAAGCCCCGCCAGAAAAACCACCGGGAATTCCAGCCCTTTAGATTTGTGGATGGACATGATGCGCACGCCCCCCCCCTCCCGTCCGGGCTGGGGCACCGAGATTTTGTCTCCCCGCTCCCGCAGTCGGGTCAGGTAGGTTAAAAAGCCGAACAGCCCCTTATGGCCCGCACCCTCAAACGCCCTTGCCAGCTCACAGAGGGCAAGCAGGTTTCCTTGTCTGGTTTCACCCTCGTCCATGGCGCCGAAGATACCCAAAAGGTTGGCTCTGTCGTAGATATGCCAGAGAAGCTGATGACTGTCCCGATCCCCTGCGCAGCTCCTTAAATCCCACAGCTCCGATAAAAAAGCCCTACAATCCTCGCCGCCGTCCTCGGCCTCTTTTTGAAGTGCGCTGTAAAAGTCCGTGTCTGGCGCTGCGGCTCGAATGGCAGCCAGGCGGTCGGCGGAAAAAGCGTACACCGGGGAGCGCAAGGCTGAAATCAGCGCTACATCCTGCCGGGGATTATCTACGATTTGCAGGAGCGAGAGGGCCACGGTCACCTCGGTGGCTGCAAAGAAATCCTTACCTCCCTCGGCCTCCCACGGAATGTCCTGCTCCCCAAGGGCACGGGCGTAGTGATGGAGCGCCGAACCGGGTGAGCGGAGAAGGATAACCATGTCGGCATAGCGGGCCGGGCGGGTGCTGTCCTTCTCGGCAACGGGAAAGCCTTCCTCTAAAAGTCCGCGGATGCGCTGGGCAATAAAGCGTGCCTCTAAAAGGTCACGCGGGGTCTTTTCCCGCTCCTCATCCTCCTCCCCGCTCTCCTCGGACAGGTCTAGGGCGTCCAGCTCCACAGCATACCAGGACGGGGCGGGAAATGACAGCTCATGCCCATCCGGCGGGTCTGGGTATACCGCCCCCGGATAGAGCGCTTCGTCGGAGGTGTACTCCATCTCACCAAACTCGGTTGACATTACGCTGCGAAAAATATAGTTGGCTCCCTCCAGCACCTGGGCGCGGGAGCGGAAGTTTTTAGAGAGAATAATACGCCGCTCCTCCCCGTCAGATGCCTCAGTATAGGGCTTGAAGCCGCGGTACTTGCCCAGAAAGATGGTGGGATCAGCCAGACGGAAGCGATAGATAGACTGCTTCACGTCACCCACCATAAAGAGATTTTTCCCCTTCCTGGACAGGGCAGTAAAAATGGCGTTTTGTACCTCGTTGGTGTCCTGGTACTCGTCCACCATAATCTCATCGTATCGGGCAGATAGGCTTTGGGCAAGGTCGGTGGGGTTCCCCGCTTCATCGGCCAGCAGTTTAACCGCCAAATGCTCCAGGTCGGAGAAGTCCAACAGACTGCGCCGCTCCTTCTCGGCGGTGTAGGCCGTCTCAAAATCCTTTACGAGGGCAAACAGGCCGCGCACGGCGGGATAGACCGCCCGCATATCCCCCAAAAGCCCCTCGCTGGTATCGTCCAAAAGCTCACAGAGCTTGTCCATCCGCTTCTTGCACTTGGCACGAATGCGCTTAACCTGCTCGGCAGCCTCGGGGCACTCGGTCATCTTCTTGCTCCCCGCCCGTGGAAACGGGATGGGCAGGGCGGCCACGGCGGCATCCCACCCCTTATCCAGTCCTGCCAGGAAATGCTCCAAGCCATCCATGGTAGCCGAGATGCTGGGGGTATAGTTGGCGTCCAGGTTGGGGTCACAGGGGCAGATTTCCAGGGCTTCGTTCAGCTTGCCCAGCCAGTAAGCTGCCTGACGGCGAGCATCCCCCAGCAGAAGCTTACCCCACGGGGTGTCCCCCGCATCGTCAATGTCGGCGGTATTAAAAGCCCTTGCCTGCCCGTCTAGCCAGGCGGCGGGGTTTGGGTGACTTTGCACTCTGGAGCGAATGTCCAATACAATTTGCACCAATTTGCTGTCATCCCGCCCGGCAGACATGGTGTCCACCAGCAGGGCAAAATCTTTATCTTGTTCTATCTGCTCATAGCGCTTTTCCAGCACATCGTCCAGGGCGCGGCTCATGAGAATACCGGCCTCTCCCTCATCGCAGAGACGAAAATCGGGGCTTAGGTCAATTAAATGTCCGCACTCCCGCAGCAGCTGGGCGCAGAAGGCATGAACCGTGGAGATTTGCGCCTTATATACCAGCGTTTGCTGGCGGCGCAGACGGCCATCGGTGGGGTTTTGGGCCAGCCGGTCGGAAATCTCCTCTACAATGCGCCCCCGCAGCTCGGCAGCAGCAGCCTTAGTGTAGGTGATGACCAAAAATCGGTCAATGTCCAGCCCCTCATCTCCCACCCGGTTTAAAAGTCGCTCTACCAGCACCCGCGTTTTGCCCGATCCTGCGGCGGCAGACACCAAAAGCCCACCCCCCCGGTTATTCACCACAGCGGCTTGCTCGGGTGTTAATTCAAATGGCATTGGGTTCACCTCCCGGTGGTTGGGACACAATTTGTCATGTCTCCAAGTATTCTGTCTTTTTTAGGCGTTCTCCAGTTCATTCCAAAACTGCTCTGCCTTGACCTTGGGCAGCCAGCGGCGGCAGTCGGTACCCTTGCCCTCCTCAAAATGGCAGGCAGCGGCAAAATCGCAGTAATGGCAGGCGTTCTGCTCCGGCCCCTTCCAGAATGGGTCGGCGGCAATGTTGCCCGCTGCCAGTTCTGTTCCGATTTCATCCAGAATTTTATAAATATGCTTTTCAAGCTTACCCAGACGTTCGGCGGAGACCAGCGCGTCGCCAGAAATTGCGCCCGTCTTGGCAGAAAGCTTCACAGGTAGAAAGTGGAACCCGCCCTCGTCCGGGTGCTCCATCGCCTCCGGCAGTCCGGGGGCATCCAGCACCAGCCCTCGGCGTTTGAGCTCCTGATCCACCGCCTTGCGGCGCATCTCCTCGGTCATGGTGCGGCTGCCGGCCACTACCGCGTCCCTTGCCGGAAGGTAGAGCACCCCCGCCGGGACGATTTCCTTGTCGCCAAACAGCGCTCCGCCCTTCTTTTCCAGGGTAAAGAGGTACAGGAGCATTTGCAGACCAAGTCCGTTCCAAACATCTGTCAAGTCAAAGGACTTGCGCCCGGTCTTATAGTCCACCACCCGGAGGTAGAGCCGCCCATCTCGCTCCCAGCCGTCTACTCGGTCCACAAAGCCCGACACGCTGACAGTCACGCCGTTTTGGGTAAACTCCACCGGCGGCAAGTCTCCCCTGGCACCAAAGCCCAGTTCGAAGGCGATGGGGGAAAAGTCGGAACGGGAAAGCTCCTCGACTACATTTTCCACCACGGCGTAGATCGACTTGAGAAGCCGCCGGAACAAGTACTGGAACCGCTGGCTCTCCTGCTCCAGCCCGCCCAGCTCCTCGGTGACATAGCAGTCAACCGCCTCACGGGTTACCGCGCGCAATACCGCCGTCTCTACTTTTTCCTTTTTATTTTTTATCCTTTCATTTTGAAGGACATGCTCCAGAACATAGTGGACAAAGGTACCATACTCTGGGGCATGGAATCCGGCAGACTTCCGTGGCTCGGCGCGCAGCCCGTACTGCATGAAGTAAGAGAAATGGCAGGACTTGTACTTATCCATGCGAGAGGCCGACATGGGCACCCGCTTGCCGTACAGCGCCTCTACCAAGGGTCGGGTCAGTCTCCCCCGCTCCAGACCCCGAACCTGCTCCATCCGCGCCACACTAGGCGCGTAGTCGGGCATGGTCTTAAGTGCGGCGGCGGCGGCAGGCCACCGCCCCGCCAGCTCCAGGGCAGGCCGGGGAGCTGCCAGACGGAAGGAGCCGTCTAACGCCCCCTCATATATCTCGGTCAAATCAGGGTATTGCGCCCGGTATCTGCCCACTAAAAAAGCCGGGCGGCGCTCACTTCCGTCGGCACCCACAGCTGCCCAGCTAATGGAAAGATAGTCCGAGGGCAGAGCGCAGGTTTCATAGACAATGGTCATCTCACGGTAGAGCTTATCGGTCAGGCTGGGAGCCAGCTCCAGGCCATAAGAGGCCAGCAGGCTGCGGTCATCATCATTCAAAAGCCCCGGTGAGGGCGCGGCCTGCGGAATGGCCCCATCGTCAGCACCGAGAAGGAAAAGCACTTTACACCCTTTGTGTGCTAAACGTGGCATTTCTCCTGCTGTTACCCGGTCAAGAGAAACCGGAATGGTGCCAACGTCGTATTGAGAGAGCACCAGCTGAAATAGGCGAGAGAACTCCTCAGTCTCTAAAGGGCTGTCCCCCAAGATTAGTGCACACTGCTCCAATCCGTTGCAGAGAATGTCCCAGAGCTGGTCGTATTCCCGGGCAAGAGCGTGCTCTCCCCGCTGCTCCAGTGCGGCGGTGCGCTCCTCCAGCCGCTGCGGTAAGCCAACCGCCTCCGCATATCTGTAAAGCGCTAAAGCTTGCCCCTTTCCAGTGCGGTTTTGATTCTTGTTTAGTTCCTCTAAGGGCTCTATTACCCGGCGGCGCACCTCATTAAGCCGCGCCAGGAGTGTCTGGTCTGCGGGAGAAAATGGAAGGCCGTATCCCCGGGGGTGCATGGTCCAGTCGGCCTTTTGCGTCCAGCGGGAGCCGCGCAAATCCCATTTAAGGGCGTAGTTCTCAAGCAGGTCACACTCTTCCGGAGTAATGCCGGCCAACCCGGTTTTCAGACAGCGGAACAGGTCATCGTACTGGTATCCCCCCGCCACTGCGGTCAGCGCCGAGGTTATAAAGGCCAATATAGGCTTTTCCAAAATATCGCTCATTCCTGAAAGAAATACAGGGATACCATATCGGGCAAAAACTGTTTCAATCAGACTGCCGTACCCCTCCATGCTCCGACTGCACACGGCAATGTCTCGAAAGCGATAGTTCTCCTCCCGGGCCAGCCGGAGGATTTCTGACGCTGTCCACTCCACCTCGGAATAGGGGCTGTTGGCCCGAAACAGGACGGGTTTTATGCTGTCCGGTCGGTACAGCTCCTTCATAATTGTAATTTCCTGGGAAATACTGTGTTCCCGTGCCAAGCGCAGAAGGGTGTGTGCTGTTTTGCGGGCAGGGGAAAAAATCCCGGCTCCGTCCTCGGTCTCCTCCATGCGGTCACAGGTAAGTGCTGCGGTGACGGAATTGGCCTGAACCAGCAGCTGCTCCAACACCTGCCGTTCCTGGGGTGTGAAATCGGTGAACCCGTCGATATAGAAGTCGGTACCCGCGGCCCAGCCGCTCTCCTTCAGCGCCCAAGCTAGACGGGTAGCCTTATCCCTGGGATCGGCCCCTTGCCGTGCGGTAAACGCCTCGTAAGCGCCGTAAATGAGCGAGAGATCCAAGAGCTTGTCCCCCTCGGCGCCGTCAGCCTCCTCCCCTGCCGTCCAGAGGTGCGCCGGGGTGACAAGACAGCTTTTAAGCTCATCTACCGTGGCAATGAGCCCGGAAAGAAATTCAGGGCGCTTGGAAGGTCTGCCGTAAACCTTAAGCTGACTTGCCACCGAACGCAGAGCTGTGTACATGAGCAGCAGCCGCCCACCGTTATCCAGGGTAGGAGTAGACAGGCCGCCCGTGATGGAAAAGACTCGGCTGGCCATTCTGGTAAAGGAGAGTACCTCGGCATAGCCGGACACGCTGTTACCGCCTATGGCACAGAGTCCCCGCTCCATATCGTGGGAGTGCTGCTCCGGAACAATGAGCACCTGAGGCCGCACTCCGCCTGTGGCAGCAATGGTTTTTAAAATGGCGGTAGTCTTCCCGGTTCCCGAGACACCCAGCAGCAGCTTAAGCATATTGCTTCCCTCCTTCCGACTTCTCTCCATAACAATTCTTTTATAAATTATAGCATTGTCCGCGTCGGCAGACAATGCTATAATCAGGAAAAGAGGTGTTCCTTATGATATTAACGCTGGACAAATTCCTGGAGTTTAAACACAGCATGGCAGAAAAGGGCATCGCGGTACATCTTCACGATACCTGCGGCGGGCAGTATTTTTCCTTAGATGACGCAGGTGACGAAACAATCGCCGCAATTGAATCCTTTTTTGCCGACAAGCCGGGTATTCAGTTGGTCTTTCAGCCCAACAGGCTGGGGTTTTTTGTGGTAGCTCAATACCATATGCGGCCTGGGTGCGCAGTCCGCTTCTGTTATTGAAAGAGCCGTCCGCAGGCGAAATCGGGGGCTTCGCCCCCCTTTCACACTATTCGCCGCTCAAAACCTCGACCTTGTTGCATTCAATTTTAAAATAGTAGTTTTCAGATACGCTCTAGATTACCCGTAAAACGCATGGCCGCCGATGGTGGCTAACAGCGTTCTGTTGCGGGAAGCCCAGCAGGCCTTGCCCGCACCGTTAAAATAGAGTGCATTGGGAACGGTTACAGCTCCGTCCAGGCAAAGCTTGGCTGCAATAATACTCTCGGCGTTGGGTGTGGCGTTTGTCGCGCCCGGAAATTGCCCCTTCTGATAAATAACGCCGGAGATGGTATCGGCAAATCGTGAATCCTTTGTCCGGTTTAAAATAACGTTGCCCACGGCGATTTTTCCTGTTAAAGGCTGGTTGCCGCTCTCGTGCGTGATTACACGGGCAAGAAGATCAACATCCTCGGTATTATAGAACTGTTCACCGGAAATAAGCGGGGTGCCCCCTGAGGTAAACTCCACCGCGCCGTTGTTCCATGCCACCGTTGCACCCAGTGCGGCCGCCATGGTTCGGGTAGGCACCAGCGTATCTCCCACCGCATCCGACTTCACGCCGCCAGGGATATAGAGATAGCGGTCATTGACCACCATATAGGACGCGCCGATGCGGGCCGAAATAGTAAAATCCTCTGCCCGGGCCACCATCTGATTATCCTCCCAGGTAATCACTGCGTCGGGTCGTAGCGCCAGGGTCATACCGTACAATGAGGCATACGTGGTTTTGTCATATCCAGCGGCTGCAAAGTGTTCCATTGTCACTCCGTCAACAATCACGGCGGCAGTAGTTGCCTCGGTATCGGCGGCCTGAGCCGTTGCGCCCAACACCAGGGTAAGGCCAAGCAGCAGGCATAGCATACGCTTTTTCAAGTCGTTTCACTCCTAAGCTTGTTCCCATTTGGAAACCTTTTGTTACCATATTGTAACCTATCTGGGAAGAAAACGCAAGAGAAACCTTTGTCGTAAAAGGCCGCGTACGCCTATGGTGATTGCAGGGCGGCAAAAATCCCCCCAAAAAGCGCGGTCACCATGGGATGCTGTGGCAGCGGATTGAATCCTGTCTTCCTTCATTTTTTGACAAGTCAAAGCACTTCTTAACATGCATTATAATTAGAGCATACCCTCGGTTAACAGGGTACAAGACCGTCATCTTTAAACAAAATATGGGCGCTGCAAAAGCAGCGCCCATATTTTTTCTGTATAATACTGCCGTCTTTCTTAGCCGGTAGCTTAGAAAGAGGAACGCATGAGCTGAGCGGTGGCATGGTCGGGAGCACGGTTATCCTCGGTATCTACCTGTTCGTCGTACTGGCGATACTGGGCAAGACCCGAACCGGCGGGAATAAGCTTGCCGATAATGACGTTCTCCTTCAGACCCAACAGGTGGTCCACCTTACCCTTAATAGCAGCCTCGGTGAGGACCTTGGTGGTCTCCTGGAAGGATGCGGCGGAGAGGAAGCTCTCCGTGGCCAAAGACGCCTTGGTGATACCCATAAGCAGGCGGGTACAGGTGGGTACCTTCAGTTCCAGACCGTCATTGGTCTCACCGGCATCAATTCGGGCCTGAACAGACTTAACAGCGTCCTTAAACTCAATAATATCCACGGTGGAGCCGGAGAGAAGCTCGGAATCGCCAGCCTCCTCCACCCGTACCTTGCGCATCATCTGGCGGCAGATAACCTCAATGTGCTTGTCATTGATGTCAACGCCCTGCTGACGGTAGGGCTTCTGCACCTCGGCAATCAGGTAATTGTGAACAGCGGAAACGCCGCGGGTACGCAGCACGTCCTGGGGATAGAGAGCACCGTCAGTAAGCTCCATACCCTTCTCCACTCTGTCGCCGTCCTTGACGCGAATGCCGGAGGAATAGGGCAGCGCATAGGTGACTACCTCGCCGTCATCGGCGGTAATATTCACGCTGCACATGCCGCCGCGCTTGGCTTCCTCAATGGAAATTCTGCCATTAATTTCTGCCAGCTGAGCCATCTTCTTGGGCTTACGGGCCTCAAAAAGTTCTTCAACGCGGGGCAGACCCTGGGTAATATCGCCACCGGCAACGCCGCCGGTGTGGAAGGTACGCATGGTCAGCTGGGTACCGGGTTCACCGATGGACTGGGCGGCAATGATGCCGACAGCCTCGCCCGCGCCCACGGCCTCACCAATGGCCAGGTTAATACCGTAGCACTTAGAGCACACGCCGCTGCGGGCGTCACAGGTGAGCACGCTGCGCAGGAGTACCTGGTAGATACCATGGGCTTCCAGCAGCTTGGCGTCGTCTACGGTCATGAGCGTATCCTTGTCAATCAAAACCTCGCCGGTCTTGGGATCCAGGATGTCCTCCACGGGATAGCGGCCCTTGAGACGCTCACCGAAGGTTTCAATGACCTGGCCGTTCTCGGCAATTTCGGAGACCAGGATACCATCGTGAGTACCGCAGTCGTGCTCGCGGATGATGACCTCCTGGGAGACGTCAACCAGACGACGGGTCAGGTAACCGGAGTCGGCGGTACGCAGAGCAGTATCGGCCAGACCCTTACGGGCACCTCTGGAGGAGATGAAGTATTCCAGGACGCTCAGTCCCTCACGGAAGTTCGCCTTAATGGGGATTTCGATGGTGCGACCAGAGGTATCGGCCATCAGACCACGCATGGCGGCCAGCTGACGAATCTGGGCGGTGCTACCACGGGCGCCGGAGTCAGCCATCATCCAGATTGGGTTGTAGCGATCCAGGCAGGCCATCATGGCGTCGGTAACTTCCTTGGTGGTGCGCTCCCAGGCGGAAACCGCCAACCGGTAGCGCTCGTCCTCAGTAAGCAGGCCGCGCTTAAATTGGCGCTCAATCTTGACGATCTCCTGTTCGGTAGCGGCAATCATGGCGGGCTTCTCGGGAGGCACGGTCATATCGGAGATAGAAACCGTCAGTGCGCCTCGGGTAGAGAACTTATAGCCCCGGGCCTTAATGGTATCCAGCACACCGGCGGAGACGTTAAAGCCGTACTTGGCAATACACTTGTCGATAATCTTGCCCAACTGCTTCTTGCCGGTGGTAAAGTTGATTTCGGGGTCAAACATCTGCGCGGGATCATTGCGATCCACAAAGCCCAGGTCCTGAGGAATGCCGTCGTTGAAAATCAGACGGCCCACAGTGGTGCGCACCAGCTTGCTTTGCTTTTCCCCGTTAATTTCACGCTCACGGCGGACCATGATGGGCACATGAAGCTCCAGCTCTTCCTCGTCATAGGCCAGGCGTGCCTCACCATCACTGGCGTAGGCATGCAGAACCTCGTGGGGTAACTCGCCCTCGGGAGTCTGAATGGCCAGGCCTGCATAAGTGGGAATGTCGTCCTGGCTTCCGGGATTCTTCACCCAGATATAGTCATCCTCCGTGATGGTACCGGCATCGATGGCAGCCTTGACGGCGGCGCAATCTTCAAAGGTAATCTCCTTGCCGTGGGCGGGATAGCGCTCATAGGTCAGGTAATAGGAGCCCAGAACCATGTCCTGGGTAGGAACGGTAACAGGGCCGCCGTCCTGGGGACGCAGAAGGTTGTTGGCCGAGAGCATGAGCACCCGAGCCTCGGTCTGTGCCTCTGCGGACAGGGGGACGTGGACAGCCATCTGGTCGCCGTCAAAGTCGGCGTTAAAGGCGGTACACACCAGGGGATGGAGCTTAATGGCGCGGCCCTCGACCAGCACAGGCTCAAAGGCCTGGATGCCCAGTCTATGCAGGGTCGGCGCACGGTTTAGCATAACGGGGTGTTCTTTAATGACGAACTCCAGCGCATCCCAAACCTCGGCCTTGCCCTTGTCAACCATCTTCTTTGCAGACTTAATGTTGTTGGCCACACCGTTCTCCACCAGCTTCTTCATGACGAAGGGGCGGAACAGCTCAATCGCCATTTCCTTGGGAAGGCCGCACTGGTAAATCTTCATTTCAGGGCCAACCACGATAACCGAGCGGCCCGAGTAGTCCACGCGCTTACCCAGCAGGTTCTGACGGAAGCGGCCCTGCTTACCCTTGAGCATGTCGGACAGGCTCTTAAGGGCACGGTTGTTGGCGCCGGTGACGGCGCGGCCCCGGCGGCCGTTGTCGATGAGGGCATCCACAGCCTCCTGGAGCATACGCTTCTCATTGCGGACAATGATGTCGGGGGCATTGAGCTGAATGAGACGCTTAAGGCGATTGTTACGGTTAATCACCCGGCGGTAGAGATCATTGAGGTCTGAGGTTGCGAAGCGGCCGCCGTCCAGCTGCACCATGGGGCGCAGCTCGGGAGGAATAACAGGCAACACATCGATAATCATCCAGGAGGGCTTATTGCCCGAGAGACGGAAAGCGTCTACCACTTCCAGGCGCTTAACAATGCGGGCCTTCTTCTGACCAGCGGCATCCTTCAGCTCATTGCGAAGCTGCTCGCTCATCTCGTCCAGGTTGATGTCGTCCAGAAGCTTCTTGACGGCCTCGGCACCCATACCGGCAGAGAAGTCGTCCTCGTACTTCTCCCGCATGTCGCGGTACTCCTTCTCAGAGAGAATCTGGTTTTTGGCCAGAGGAGAGAAGCCGGGATCGGTAACAATATAGCTGGCAAAGTAAAGGACCTTCTCCAAAATACGGGGGGAGATGTCCAGCAGGAGACCCATACGGGAGGGAATGCCCTTAAAGTACCAGATATGGGAAACGGGGGCGGCCAGCTCGATATGGCCCATGCGCTCGCGGCGCACCTTGGCACGAGTAACCTCAACGCCGCAGCGGTCGCAAACCTTACCCTTATAACGAATTTTCTTATACTTGCCGCAGTGGCATTCCCAATCCTTGGTTGGCCCAAAGATTTTCTCACAGAACAGGCCGTCCCGCTCCGGCTTAAGGGTGCGGTAGTTAATGGTCTCCGGCTTTTTTACCTCGCCATAGGACCACTCTTTAATCTGCTCCGGGGAGGCGATGCCAATTCGGATTGCGTCAAACTCTGCATAACTCATATTCTATCGTCCTCCCTTTCTTATTCTTCGTCCTCGAGATCATCAACCAACAAATCGTCATCAATGTCCTCGTCACCGAAGTCGTCTGCGTCCTCCGAGTCGGAAGCCAGCAGATCGTCGTCGTCACTCTCGGCCTTGAGGGTAAAGCCGGCGGCGGCAAACTCACTCTCGGCGGCAGCTTCCACGCCGTAGAGCTCATCGTCACGGACGCGGTCGGGCTGGAAGTTGTCCTCTTCCTCGTCCTTAAGCTCAATCTCTTCGCCCTTATTGTCCAGTACCTTGATGTCAAGGCACAGGGACTGGAGCTCCTTGACCAGTACCTTAAAGGATTCGGGTACGCCGGGCTTGGGCACGTTGTGACCCTTGACAATGGCCTCATAGGTGCGGACACGTCCGGTCACGTCATCGGACTTGACGGTCAAAATCTCCTGGAGGGTGTAGGCTGCGCCGTAAGCTTCCAGAGCCCACACTTCCATTTCGCCGAAGCGCTGTCCGCCGAACTGTGCCTTACCGCCCAAGGGCTGCTGGGTAACCAGGGAGTACGGGCCGGTGGAACGTGCGTGAATCTTATCGTCAACCAGATGGTGCAGCTTGAGGAAGTAGACGTAGCCCACGGTGACACGGTTATCAAACCGCTCGCCGGTACGGCCGTCGTATAGCCAGCTCTTGCCGTCCTTCTCGTAGCCGGCCATCTCAAGGGTAGCCTCAATCTCGGGCTCGTTGGCGCCGTTAAAGATGGGGGTAGCAACCTTCCAGCCCAGGGCCTTGGCGGCGTAGCCCAAGTGAACCTCCAGCACCTGCCCGATGTTCATACGGGAAGGCACGCCCAGAGGGTTCAAAACAATGTCCAGAGGGGTACCGTCAGGCAGGAAGGGCATATCCTCCTGGGGCATAATGCGGGAGACAACGCCCTTGTTTCCGTGACGGCCGGCCATCTTATCGCCCACAGAAATTTTACGCTTCTGGGCAATATAGACGCGGACAACCATGTTTACGCCGGGGCTCAGCTCGTCGCCGGCCTCACGGGTAAAGACCTTTACGTCCACGATAATGCCGCTCTCGCCGTGGGGCACCTTGAGGGAGGTGTCACGCACCTCGCGGGCCTTCTCGCCAAAAATGGCACGGAGCAGCCGCTCCTCGGCAGTGAGGTCGGTCTCGCCCTTGGGAGTAACCTTACCCACCAGAATATCACCGGAGCGCACCTCGGCGCCTACACGGATAATGCCGCGCTCGTCCAGATCCTTCAGGGCATCCTCGCCCACGTTGGGGATGTCGCGGGTAATTTCCTCGGGGCCCAGCTTGGTGTCGCGGGATTCAGTTTCGTATTCCTCAATGTGGATGGAGGTGAAAACATCGTCCTTGACCATACGCTCGTTGAGGAGGATGGCGTCCTCGTAGTTGTAGCCTTCCCAGGTCATAAAGCCCATGAGAATATTCTTGCCCAGGGCGACCTCACCGTTATCGGTAGAGGGGCCGTCGGCCAGCACGTCGCCCTTGGCAACCTGCTCTCCTGCGGTGACAATAGGACGCTGGTTAATACAGGTGCCGTGGTTGGAGCGGAGGAACTTGGTGAGCTTATGGTCAACCACGCGGCCGCCCTGATAGCGCACCGAGATATAGTCGGCCGAGACACGGGTAACCACGCCCTCGTCCTCAGCCAGAATGGCGACCTCGGAGTCAATGCAGTTTTTGTGCTCCTGACCGGTGCCTACGATGGGGGCCTGGGTGGTCAGCAGAGGCACGGCCTGACGCTGCATGTTAGCGCCCATGAGGGCACGGTTTGCGTCGTCGTTTTCCAGGAAGGGAATCATGGCGGTTGCGATGGACACCATCATCTTGGGGGATACATCGATATAGTCCACATTCTCGCGGTCTACTTCAATAATCTCGTTGCGGTGACGGCAGGTAATACGGTCGCGCACCAGGTGGTTGTTCTCGTCCGTGGGCTCGGTGGCCTGGGCGATAACATACTCATCCTCAATGTCCGCGGTCATATAGTCGATAATGTCAGTAAGGCAGCCGGTCTTGCGGTCCACCTTGCGGTAGGGTGCCTCGATAAAGCCGTAACGGTTAATACGGGCGTAGGAAGCCATGTAGGAAATCAGGCCGATGTTGGGACCTTCCGGGGTCTCAATGGGGCAAAGGCGGCCGTAGTGGCTGTAATGGACGTCACGCACGTCGAAGGAGGCGCGGTCACGGGACAGACCGCCCGGGCCCAGGGCCGACATACGGCGCTTGTGCGTCAGCTCTGCCAGAGGATTGGTCTGATCCATGAACTGGCTTAAGGGGCTGGAGCCAAAGAACTCCTTAATCGAAGCGGTGACGGGACGGATATTGATGAGACTCTGGGGGGTGACAATATCCAGATCCTGAATGGTCATGCGCTCGCGGATCACGCGCTCCATGCGGGAAAAGCCGATGCGGAACTGGTTCTGAAGCAGCTCACCCACGCAGCGCAGGCGGCGGTTGCCCAGATGGTCAATGTCATCGTCAATGCCGATACCGAAGGCGAGTCCGTTGAGGTAGTTAATCGAGGCCATCATGTCGTCCACGGTGATGTGCTTGGGAATCAGGTCGTCCATACGGTCGCGGACGGCCTCCTTGAGCCCTTCCTCGTCGCCGGAGAACTGCTCCAGCATCTCGCGGAGAACGCTGAAACGCACGCGCTCGCTAATACCGCACTCCTCTGGATTAAAGGAGACGAAGTGCTTCATATCCACCATGCCGTTGGAGAACGCCTTGACGGCACGATCCTCAATCTGGAGGGAGACCTCGTTGACGCCGCGGCTATCCAGCTCGTGGGCGCGCTCACGGGTCAGAAGCTCACCCGCCTCAGCGATAATTTCGCCGGTCATGGGGTCAGCCACAGGCAACGCCAGCTTATGGCCGGTTAAACGGTGCCACAGGGCCAGCTTCTTATTAAACTTATAGCGGCCCACGGCGGACAGGTCATAACGGCGGGGGTCAAAGAACAGCGAGTTTAAAAGGCTCTCGGCAGAGTCCACCGTGGGGGGCTCACCGGGACGCAGCTTGCGGTAAACCTCCAGCAGGGCCTCCTCATAGGTTTTACACGTATCCTTTTCCAAGGTCGCTACTATACGGGGATCCTCGCCGAACAGCTCCAGAATTTCCGCGTCGGTCTTGGGGCCTACGGCGCGAATAAAGCTGGTGATGGGCAGCTTGCGGTTCTTATCAATGCGCACATAGAAAATGTCGCTGAGATCGGTCTCGTACTCCAGCCACGCGCCGCGGTAGGGAATAACGGTAGTGGAATAGGTAAGGTTCTCAGCCTTATCGGCATCCTTGGAATAGTAGATGCCGGGGGAACGTACGATCTGGGAGACAATGACGCGCTCAGCACCATTGATGACAAAAGTGCCTGCATTGGTCATGAGCGGGAAATCGCCCATGAAAATCTCCTGCTCCTTGATTTCCTCGGTCTCCTTGTTGCGCAGACGCACCCGCACCTTGATAGGGGCGGCATAGGTAGCGTCTCTGGCCTTGCACTCCTCCACGTTGTACTTGGGAGCCTCGTCCATGGAGTAGTCCATAAAGGAGAGCTCCAGGTTGCCCGCATAGTCGGTAATGGAGGCTACGTCGCGAAAGACCTCCCGAAGGCCCTTGTCCAAAAACCACTGGTAAGAATTCTTTTGCAGTTCCAGCAGATTGGGCATTTCCATGACTTCCTCATGGCGGGCGTAGCTCTTGCGCAGGGTCTTGCCGTAGTATACGTCCTTGACCATCATCGTAGAAATAACACCTCGTTTTCTCTTGCCGCGGCTGGTCCCATGCCTATTCAGGCCTGGTTTCCGCCGCTTTTCCCGGTTTCCATTCGTCAAATCTCACAATTGGGTGTTGCGCTTTAACTTCGATACGCACGGGCATGTTGGCACTTTGTCCGACTTCCCTATTGCGCTTTTTGCCCCCCCATGGTATGCTTTACCCAAGATGGGGAAAAAGTCGAAGTTGCCCAATTGACATGTGAAAGCATTTAAGTATACCATGGGTATACACCAAAGTCAATTATTTTTATGCATTCAGTCTGGAGAAATCCAGATTTTTTTATTTTTTAAGGTGCGTCTGTTTACCAGTTTCATTTTTGCTCACCGCCCTGCTCCCCTCTTTTATAGCCCGGTTTTTACGCAGTCGGCCTTTTTAGGCTGCCCCCCTTTTTACGCACGGCTATACTACGCGGTCTTTTACGTAAAAACGCGGACGGCAAATTGCCGTCCGCGTTTTTGCAAACAATAAATATTTTATGTTAGATGACGTGGCGCCCGCCAACATATGTACGGCCATAATAGCCGGAAAGGTCGTCAATCTGCACCTTGTACGAATTGGTGGAGGCGTGGATAAACTGCCCACCGCCGATGTAGATACCAACATGGGAAACAGGCTTGGAGGTGCGGCCATTGTTAAAGAAAATCAGATCGCCGGGCTGAAGGTCGCTGGAGCTGGATACCCGTGTGCCGTTGGAGAGCTGATCAGTGGCGGTACGGTTAAGGGTGTACCCGAAGTGGGCGTACACATACTTGGTAAAGCCAGAGCAGTCAAAGCTGTTGGGGCCGTTGCCGCCCCAGACATACTTAACGCCCATAAAATTATTGGCGTAATCTACAATCTGCTGACCCAAGCTGGAATCAGAGGCAGCCACAGTGTCGTCGCCGCGTGAGCTGCCGGAGTCCTTAACGGTAATCATATAGTCGCTACTAACAAAACCGGTTGTGCCGTTGTGAGAGACCTTATACCAACCGTTATCTACACCTACGATGTCTACCACGGTGCCGTTATTCAAAACGGCAACCTTTTCAAAGTTGGTGCCTGCACCGCTGCGCATGTTTAGGGTGGATCCCTCGGTTTTTACCATACCATAGCCAATTTTCACGTCGGCCTGGGTCTGAATGTTCAAAAACTCGCCAGACATATAGCCAACAACCGTTTTGTAGTCAACCTTGTACCAGCCGTTCCCGGCATCTTCCAAAACAATGACATTTTCATCCTTGACGGCGGTGGCAAGAACAGTGGCTTCGGTACCGGCACTCTCGCGGAGACGGAGTGCGTCGGCGGTCACGGTGCCCGCGCCATAGCTGGCGGCGGCGGCACCCAGTACAAATACAGACGAGAGGGCGACGCCCAGTACAGCGACGCGCAAAAGTTTGGCGGACTTTATCATCGGTGGCGACCTCCGTTTTATAAAAATAAGTGAATTTACTTCCCGGAAAGGGCGCGCTCCAGCCAAACAGCCGCCACGTCCATAGCATTGTAAAGACTATCCTTTTCGGACTTCTTGACCACACGATCCCGGCTCTTCAGATCGGGGTCGGTAAGCTGGAGCTGAACAGCTACCTTAGTAGCCACATCCATATCTCCCTGCTTTTGAGTCTCTAAAATTTGGAGCATAATAATGTATTTATCGGCCATGCTGCCGTAATAAATCAGGTTATCCTTGCGGCGAAGCGGGTGCCCTTTATACTCAAGCGGCATATTTTCCTGTGCCATAAGATCCTCCTTATAATTCCAAGTTTTAAACTGTAACCAAATTGTAACACATTGTTTCCCTCCTGTCAAATTTTTAGAAGGGGAAAATCCTGACAAAGAAAATTATGTTAATCAAAATGACGAACGGCCATTTTCAAAAAATAAGTTTGCCTTTTTATCTTCTTTCCTGTAAAATGGCCTTGAAAGGCAGAATCAGGTAAATTCGGTAGGAGCGTATGGTATGAAAAAGAATGATATTATTGTAACCGTCATAGACGGACTGGGCGGCGGCATCGGCAAAAGTCTGGTCGAGAAACTAAAGAAAAATTATCCCGATTTGCATGTGCGGGCCCTGGGCACCAACAGCGAGGCGACCGGCCGTATGCTCAAGGCCGGGGCCGACGACGGCGCCACAGGCGAAAACGCCATTACGGTAAACGCGGCTAAAGCTCATATGATACTGGGCGTGGTGACCATTTTGGCCTCGGGCGGTCTGCTGGGAGAGATTACCCCGGCCATGGCCCGGTCTGTGGGAGAGAGCAGCGCACTGAAAATACTCATTCCCATGGAGCGGTGCGGAATTCGCATTCCCACCGAAAGCGTACCGGTTACCAAGTATCTGGAGAGGGCCATGGAGCTGGTTGGTGAAGAAGTCACACGGCTAACCGCAGAATAACCGTCTTCCTTGTCACGTAGCAAAACCCCCTCCACCTGTGTAGGCGGAGGGGGTTTTATGATGTACGATTATTCTTCTTCCGTATGGTCGGCACAGCAGCAGCCGCAATCACAGTGCTCCTCGGCAGGAATGTCGGTCATGACCGTGGGAATGTCAGCATCCTTTACATCAGCTTCAACCTTGAGGTCAGCAATACGAGCCTTGTTCTCCTCAATCGTGGTCTTGGCGGCGGTAATTTTCTCACAAAGTGCGGCGTAGGCGGTTTCAGGCGCCATACCGCGCTCTGCGTAGTAAAGCTTTCCGATTTCAACGTATGCCTTCTTCACGGCGTCCTCCTCGGCGGAGTTGGCCAGGTTGAGCTTGGCAATCTCAGCAATTTGCTTACTTTTAGCGACACCGGCACGGCCCAGATCTATTGCCTTGTCCTTTAGTTCGTCAAAAAATGCCATTTTTATTTCCTCCCTTTCATCAGCCCCTTTTGGGGCAGGCGCTTCCTTGTTCTGGCTACATTTTATCCCTTTTTTATCCCGTGCGCAAGAGGAACCATTCAGTTTTAATGGGAACTTAATCAAAGAGGCTCCACCGCCTATTTTTCACGCAAGCTGGGGTAGCCATGCTGCGGTGCACGTTATGTCCGTATGATAAAAAAGGGCTGGATTTCTCCACCCCTTTTTATTTGAGCGTTTCTGAAAGTCGCTGTGTCCGGAATTTTGAACAAAAATTGTGCCAGGCAAGCCATTTTTCCACAGAAATCCTGGGCGGATTTCAAGAAAAAACGGCGCGGCATGGCGAAATTTTTGTCAAAAGAACGGATGCATGGACTTTTCAGAAACGCTCTAGTCGTCCAGCAGGTCCTTAATAAGGAAGCGGGGGCGTTCCTTCGTCTCCAGATAAATTTTGCCGATATATTCACCAATAACCCCCAGAGACAGGAGAATCAGTCCGCCGATGGCCCAGACCGAGCAGATGACACTGGCCCAGCCAATGATGGTGCCGCCGGTGGCCCAGCGGACAACAGAGTAAATCAGCATCAGCACAGAGACAACGAAAATCAGAAAGCCCAGACCCGTGATATAGCGAATGGGTTTGGTAGACAAGCTGGTGATACCCTCCATAGCGAAGGAAATCATCTTTTTCAGGGGGTACTTACTCTCCCCCGCGAACCGCTCTCCCCGCTCATACTCCACGGTAGCGGTGGTATAACCGATCATTGGCACAATACCCCGAAGAAAGAGGTTGACCTCCTTAAATTCGGCCAGCCCATTCAGGGCGCGCTTAGACATAAGCCGATAGTCGGCATGGTTAAAAACCGTGTCGGCTCCCATAAAGCTCATAAAGCGGTAAAAGCCCTCGGCGGTAAAGCGCTTAAAGAAGGTATCCTTCTTCCGGGAGGAGCGCACACCGTAGACAATGTCGCAGCCTGCATGGAACTTGTCCACCATGGCATCCACCGCGTCAATGTCATCCTGAAGGTCGGCATCCATGGAGATGACCATATCAGCCTTCTCCCTAGCGGTCATCAGCCCTGCCAGCAGGGCATTTTGATGTCCACGGTTGCGGGTAAGATTTACACCTGAAAAAAGCTTATTCTCCTTATGAAGGGCGGCAATCATAGGCCAGGTCTCATCCTTAGAACCATCGTTAACAAACATAATCTTACTGTTCTCAGAGATCTTTCCAGACTCCATCAGGCCTTCCAGCTTGGCTTTCAGCCGTTTGGCGGTTTCGGGAAGAACCTCCTCTTCATTATAGCAGGGGACGACGATATAAAGTGTATCATTCATACGCTCACCTCATTGTCCCCCATTATACGGTAGCTTAGGGGGTTTGTCCATGGGTATTTGTGCGCGCAGCAGCGCTTGTAATTACGAAAACAAGAAAATGTGAATGCTTAGAGCAGCGTTTCCTACTCCTGCTCCTCCAGCAATCTCCTCAGACGTTCCATGGCCTTTTTCTCAATTCGGGAGACCTGCACCTGGCTGACTCCCATCACACGGGCGGCACGGTCCTGGGTGAGGTTTTTAAAGTAGCGCAGGAATACCACTGTCCGTTCACGCTCGGGCAAGCTGTCTACCGCCCCCCGGAGCGCTACCTGCTCTATGATACCGTCCTCAATACCGTCGGTGCCTAATACGCTCTCCAGCGTAAGGCCATCCCCCGTCTCCATTTGGAGGGAAGCCACCGGTCCGGCGGCAGTCTCGGTAGCAGCAATATCCTCCGGCTCTAAACCAGTCTCGTTAGAGAGCTCACTCAGAGTTGGCTCCCGCCCCAGGCAGGCCTGCAAGCGGTCTCGGGCCATGCGGATACTCACCGCCCGCTCCTTTACTCCACGGCTTACCTTCACCGCCCCATCATCCCGAAGAAATCGGCGGATTTCTCCTGCGATTTTGGGTACGGCGTAGGTAGAAAACTGGCAGCCAAAAACCGGGTCGAAGCCGCGCACCGCCTTGAGAAGCCCCAAGCAGCCCAACTGATACAGGTCGTCGGGGTCTACACCCCTGCCGTAATACCGGCGGACAATACTCCAGACCAGTCCGGTGTTTTCCTCAATGACCCGGGCGCAAGCATCGTTGTCCCCTTCCCTGGCCGCCTCTAACAGCGTCAGTGTATCCGTCATGCTTACACCGCGCCCATCCGGCGCGAAATGCGCTTGCGCATGGAGACGGTGGTTCCCTTGCCGGGGAGAGAGCGCACCTTCAATCCATCCATAAAGCTCTCCATAATGGTAAAGCCCATGCCGGAGCGGGCGGCATCCCCGGTGGTAAAGAGAGGCTCCCTGGCCTTGTCCACATCCGGAATACCCACGCCCCAATCCTTCACAACAATTTCCACTGTATTGTCCTCGAAAAGGCGCAGTTTTAGAGTAATTTTACCCAGGATATTAGGGTAGGCATGAACGATACAGTTTGTCACCGCCTCGGAGACAGCGGTTTTAATGTCGTTTATTTCGTCCAACGTGGGGTCAAGCTGAGCGATAAAGCAGGCTGCCGCCGTGCGGGCAAAGCCCTCGTTGGCCGAACGACTGACGAGGGTAATGGTGGTTTCATTCATTGGTTTCATATGTAATCCTCCTTTATGAGCGGCCCGACCAGGGGGCCGCTTCCTCATTCAAAATGTATCATTCGGTCCAGCCCTGCGGCGCGGAGCACCTTAAGTGCCTGTCCGGGGGTGTTCTTCACCGTAAGGGAGCCGCCCAGCTCCCCTATCCGTTTGTAACAGCGGAGCACCACCGCGATACCCGACGAGTCCATAAAGGTCACGCCCCCCAGGTCAAGGGTCATACGCAGCGGCAAAAGAGTCTCTACCTGCCGCTCCACCTCCGCCATGATTTCTCCCGCGCCGTGGTGGTCTACCTCACCCGTGACCGACAGGGTAAGGGCTCGGTCTGCCCCGGTACTGGTCACTGCCATAGCTTGTCCCTCCTAAAAGCATAAAAAATTGCCGTATACCAAATTTTGGTATACGGCAATTATAGCGCCTATTCTGTTTGGTTTTTGTCGAAAGGACTACATTGTCACAGGGAATTCGGTAAAAACCCACTTATCCCCCACCAATTCGTAGACACAATCCACGTTTAGCCGATATACGATGCGTACATCGCTCTCACGAAGCACCTCTCCGGCGCCTTGAGGTAAAACAGCTCCCCCCGCAACCTGCGTGGCATAGAGCACACCGTCAAACTCCTTATAAACACCAACCGCTAAGAGGGTATCTACAATCTCGTCCGAAAACAGGGTTTTAAGGTAAACACGCAGCTCGATCATGGAGGAAATACCGGGGAACTCCACTCGATAGTAGGTAGTTTCTCCCTCCACCCGCAGGTCATTGGCATTCACGGGCAGCGGGCTCAGATAAATCCAGCCGCAGGCCTCGGCCGCCTTGTCAAAGACCACCCGCACCTGAAAATCAGGAGTTTCCGAGTATGCCTGCATCGCCGCCATGCGCTGAAGCCGATAGGCCCCCTCGTGTGCCATGAGAATATAGCCGGTGTTCTCCGCGCTGACGCAGTACCACATATCCTCGCCCAGAGCGGGAATGTCCTGCACTGCCTGGTGGAATCGGTCCAAGGCAACAGCCTCGGTAATCTGTTCCTGGGCTAGGGCGGCCATGCGGCGTCCCAGTCCCTCCAACGCCCGGGCACGGTCTACTAGAATCAGATCGGCGGCAGGCTGTTTCAGCAGTTGGGCTGCGGCGTCAAGGGGCTGCAACGCCCCGTCTGGATTGGGGGTAAACTGCACCGAGCCATCCAGCCCGTCGGCAGTGGTGTAGGCCACATACTCCGCTCCAGCGGCATAATCGGCAAACCAGTATGCCCTGCTAAGAGCAAATGCTTCATACCCCGCAAATCGGTCAGCGTGGGTTTCACTCCACTGACTGGAGAGGTCTATAAGCTCCTGAGCTGTAAGGAATTTGGGCGCTTCGGTGGCGGTGGGAGCAGGAGGTTCGGGGCTGGGGGGAAACGTTTCCGGCTCGATTCCCGGGGTAATGCTCTCCACTGTGGGGGGCGTGGGCGTGACGGGACGTGTAGGCGTGGCGGTTCCTCCCCCTCCGGCCGTCTCAATCCGGCAGGCAGACAGAAGCAGCAGACACAGCATCCCCAGGACGGCGGCAGACTTTTTCACCACCGCACCTCCTTAATCAAAGTATGGTAGAAACCCAAAATACATATCATTGCAACGGTCAAGACCGCTTTCTGCCACAGGCAGAGAAATTTTTTGTGTGTACCCAATCCCTGACAAGGAGGGAACTCTAATCAACACAAATCCGTCTTTTTACCCATAGCAATTGATATTGTTGTACAGCATAGCATCATACTCTAATTGTGCCCAAATATCAAGCATATTTTGTAAATAGCCCTATATTGATTTAAAAAACAGGCTATGAATACCCTGCATACAATGCCTCCGGAACGCATCCATGACAGCAGAAGAAACCTCCCTTGTTTTTACGAAAGGGTGCAAAGAAAAGCGGGTAGATAAAAACAGGGCGCATCAAAGATGCGCCCTGTTTTTATCTACCCGCCTCCCACACTGGTCAGGCTACGCAAGAGAGCGGCGGTTGTCATTCAATTTAGGCAAACAGTGCCGCAATGGACTCCTCTAGCTTGATAATTAGACTTTTTAGCTTCTCAGCCCGCTCCCGCTCAGCCTCTACCACGTTGGCAGGTGCTTTGTTCACAAAGCCGGGATTTTGAAGCTTGCTCTCCAGACCAGCCAGATCGGCGCGGGTCTTGCCCAGCTCCTTTTCCATGCGTGCCTTTTCCTTCGTCAGGTCAACCAGATCGCTCATGGGCATGAACATCCGCGCCTCGTGGGTGACAGCGGAGACCTGTGCTGCCGCGTCGGCGGGCACGGTGTCGGTGACGGTGACATCGTCGGCGTAGGCCAGGCGCTTGAGGAAGGGCACGCCCAGCGCAAAGACCGTCTTCTGCTCGGTGACCACGGTAAGGTGGGCACGCTTGGAGGGGGGCACGTTCATTTCGCTTCTTCTGGTGCGCACCGCGCCGATAGCCTCCATAATCAGCTCCATGGCCCGTTCCTCCTCGGGGAAGGACAGGTCGGAGCGGTACTCGGGCCACTTCTGGAGCATGAGGTAGTCTCCCTCGTGGGGCAGGGCCTGCCAAATCTCTTCGGTAATAAAGGGCATAAAGGGGTGCAGCAGCTTAAGCATTTCGGTGAGGACATAGCAGAGCACCTGCTGTGCCTGAATCTTAGCGGCCTCATCCTCCCCCTGGAGACGGGACTTGCACATCTCGATATACCAGTCGCAGTAGGAGTCCCAGATGAAGTCGTACACCTTCTGGGCAGCTACACCCAGCTCGTACTTATCCATGTTCTCGGTGATCTGGGGAATGGCGGAGTTGAGCTTGGAGAGAATCCACTTGTCCTCCAGCTCCAGCTTTTCGGGCAGGCGGCACTTGTCAATGGTCAGGTTCATCATCAGGAAACGGCTGGCGTTCCAAATCTTATTGGCAAAGTTGCGCATGGCCTCGCACCGCTCGGTGTAGAAGCGCATATCGTTGCCGGGAGAATTGCCGGTGACCAAATTAAAGCGCAGCGCGTCTGCGCCGTACTGCTGGGCAATCTCCAGGGGGTCAATGCCATTACCCAAACTCTTGGACATCTTGCGCCCCTTATCGTCCCGCACCAGCCCGTGGATAAACACGGTATGAAACGGGGTTTTACCCGTGTGCTCACAGCCGGAGAAAATCATACGGGCAACCCAGAAGAAGATGATGTCGTACCCGGTGACCAGTACGTCGGTGGGGTAGAAGTACTTAAAGTCCTCGCTCTCCTCATTGGGCCAGCCCAGGGTGGAGAAGGGCCAGAGGGCAGAGGAGAACCAGGTATCCAGCACATCGTCCTCCTGCCGGATGTTCTCAGCGCCGCAGTGAGCGCACACCGTGGGGTCGGTTTCGCTGACGGTCATCTTGCCGCAGTCGGGGCAGGTCCAGGCGGGAATGCGGTGCCCCCACCAAAGCTGACGGGAAATGCACCAATCATGGACATTTTCCATCCAGTTGGTGTAGGTTTTGGAAAAGCGGTCGGGGACGAACTTCGTCTCCCCTTCACTCACCACCCGGAGTGCTTCCTTTGCCAGAGGCTCCATCTTCACAAACCACTGGGCGGAAATGAGGGGCTCCACATCGGTGCCGCAGCGGTAGCAAGTGCCCACATTGTGGGTGTGGGGCTCAATTTTCTCTAAAAGACCCAGGGCCTCCAAATCGGCAATGATGACCTTGCGGGCCTCATAGCGGTCAAGCCCCTGGTACTTTCCGCCATTCTCGTTGATTTTGCCGTTGTCGTCCAGCACTCGGACGCTCTCTAGATTGTGGCGCAGACCCACCTCAAAGTCGTTGGGGTCGTGGGCAGGGGTCATCTTCACGCAGCCGGTTCCAAATTCAAGGTCTACATAGTCGTCAGCCACAATGGGAATTTCCTTATCCATGAGGGGCAGAATACAGGTTTTGCCCACCAGATCCTTGTAGCGCTCGTCATTGGGATTTACCGCCACGCCGGTGTCACCCAGCATGGTTTCGGGGCGGGTGGTGGCCACGATGACGTAGCGCCCCGGCTCACCCTTGATGGGGTACTTCAGGTGCCAGAAGTGGCCGGGCTTCTCCTTGTACTCCACCTCAGCGTCAGAGAGGGCGGTGGTGCAGTGGGGGCACCAGTTAATGATGCGGCTGCCCTTATAAATCAGTCCCTTGTTGTACAGTGAGACAAAGACATGGCGCACGGCGGCGGAAAGGCCGTCGTCCATGGTGAAGCGGGAGCGGCTCCAGTCGCAGGAGGCGCCCAGCTTTTTCTGCTGCTCCACGATGCGGTCTCCGTACTTTTCCTTCCAGTCCCAGACGCGCTCCAGGAACTTGTCGCGGCCCAGGTCGTGGCGGGTCAGCCCCTCACTCTTGCGCAGCTCCTCCTCCACCTTAATTTGGGTGGCAATACCTGCATGGTCGGTACCGGGTACCCATAGGGCGGCATACCCCTCCATACGCTTAAAGCGGGTCAGAATATCCTGCAAGGTGCAGTCCATGGCATGGCCCATGTGAAGCTGGCCGGTGACGTTGGGAGGGGGCATCACAATGGTGAAGGGCTTTTTGCTGGGATCACGGTGCCCCTCAAAACAGCCGTTCTTCTCCCACATCTCATAAATGCGTCCCTCAGCCTCCTGAGGTTCATAGGTTTTTGGTAACTCTTTGTTCATTGGTTACAACTCCTGTCTAAAATGAAAATCGCCCTGAAACCTTTCGGTTTCAGGGCGAAGTTAAACTCCGTGGTACCACCTGAATTCGGACGCGATGCGCCCGCACTCAACGCCCGTAACGGGGGCTACCGATCTTACCTACGCAGGGGGCGGTACATATACTGCCTCCTACGGGCAGATATGCGCCATCCATTCAGTATGACAGCTCCGGGGTCACGTTCCACGCCTTCTCGGAGAGCCTTGCACCAAACCGGCTCCTCTCTGCACCTTGACCAGCGTATACTCATCCCCATCACGGCTTTTACAATATAGCGCTTATAGTATATGCATTATGGCGCAAAATGTCAAGAAAAACAAACACTTGGAGCTTTATTGGGCACGTGGGCACACGGCAGACTATTTCCCGCGCCGCAAAAAGGCAAACTTAGTCTCTGAGCAGATAATGGCCAGGAATATAAGCACAAAACCCACAGACATGGCCCCCGTCAGCGTTTCGCTGCCGGCAAGGATGGAGAAGGCCACGCCAAAGGGAGCCTCCAGCGCCAGGAGCACCGCAGCCGTGGCGGGTGCTGTATACTTCTGCCCCACGTTCTGGAATAGCAGCGCCCCGGCGGTGGCGGCAACAGCCAAATATAGCAGACCGCCCATGGCGCTGCCCGAGACATTAGTGGGAAATTGCTCAAACAGCAGCGCCCCGCCCCAAGCCAGGATAGCCGTAACGGCAAACTGAATGGTGGTGAGCAAGAATACATCCTTTCCCTGGGCAAACTTCGCCACCGCCACAATATGGCAGGCGTAAATAAAGCCGCCGATGAGAGTAAGTACATCACCGAAATTGATGGAAAGCCCTCCCGAGAGGGACACCAAACCTACGCCGGTAATGCACAAGAGCGCCGCCGCCAGGTTATACTTATCGGGGGCGCGCCTGGTAATCATCCAGTAGAGGAAGGGTACAATAACGCAGTAAACTGCCGTCAGAAAGGCATTTTTACCCGGGGTAGTCATGTTAAGCCCAAAGGTCTGCACGCTGTACGCCGCAAAGAGGAACACACCCATGACGGTGCCGCCAATGAGGTAGCCCTTGTCCAGCAGCTTCCATTTCTTCCAGAAAATCAGTCCCAAAATTACCGCGGCCGTGGTAAAGCGAAAGGCCAGCAGGTAGAAGGTAGGCACGCTGTCCAGCGTGTTTTTCATAATGACAAAGGTAGAGCCCCAGATAATGGTGGCGAGGATAATCAGCGGACTGGCTATTTTTTTCAGGGTGTTCTCATTCATGGTTGACGGGGCTCCTTCGGTATGATAATATAGAACAAATTTTCGAGGTGGTTAAATGTCAAAGCTAGGGCGGGATTTTTACAAACAAGATACATTAACCGTAGCCCGTGACTTACTGGGCAAATATCTCGTTCGGATGAAAGACGGCGTCCCCCTGGTCTGCCGTATTACAGAGACCGAAGGGTATATCGGACGGGAGGACAAGGCGTGCCACGCCTATGGCTACAAGCGCACGCCACGCACCGAAACCCTCTTTGCGCCCCCCGGCACTTCGTATATCTACCTCATATACGGCATGTACGACTGCCTGAATTTTGTCACCGAGGCCGAGGGCGAGCCTTGCGCCGTACTCATTCGAGCCGGTGTACCAACGGCGGAATGCACCGACCTGATTGCTCAAAACCGCTTTGGATGCTCGGCAGCAGAAATGACGGCCTATCAGCGCAAGAACTTTATGAACGGCCCGGGCAAGCTCTGTAAAGGCCTTTCCCTCACCAGATCAGAAAACGGCCTGGACCTTACCGGGGACGAGCTTTTTGTCTGGGACGGAGGCAGGCCCGCCGGACAGATTCACACAGGAAAGCGCATCAACATTGACTACGCGGAGGAAGCAGCAGACTTTCCCTGGAGGTTTTACTTGTGATTTTATTTGATTTAGATGGCACCCTCAGTGACTCCAACGGTCTTTGGGAGGAGATTGACCTCGCCTTTTTAAGCCGCCGCGGCCTGCAATCCACCGAGGAATACGCCCACACCGTAGGTCACTCCATCTTTCCCGTGGCGGCGCAGTTCACCAAGGACTACTATCATCTGGACATGACCCCGCAGGAAATCATGGACGAGTGGATGGCTTCGGCTCGCGCGGCCTACCGCAAGGTCGCCCTCAAACCGGGCGCCGCGGAATTCTTGGCGCAATGCCATGCCACCGGGGAGCGCATGTCCATGCTCACCGCCTGCGTGCCCGAGCTCTGCCGTACCGTCCTGAGCCGCTATGGCTTGGGACGGTATTTCGAGCAGGTCATCTTTGCCCAGGAGTTAGCTATGGAAAAGCGGAATCCTGAGGTCTACCCCCACGCCGCCGCCCTGCTGGGGGTCTCTCCCGCCGACTGCACCTTTTACGAGGACGCTCCTGCCAACTGCGCCGCGGCCAAATCCGTAGGCATGACGGTGGTAGGGGTTTACGATCACTTCTACCGCAGGTACGAAGGTGACATGCGGCAAACCTGCGACCGGTACATTAGGAGCTTTGAGGAACTGCTGGGGTGAGGAGTAACACCGGTCAGCCTAGCCTGACCAGTGTAATCCGAACCCGGTCCAACTGGGCAAATTTCCGCCAGCGCCGCAGAAAAAGACTTGGCAATACGTCAGTATTCCCTGCATCTTTTTCTTTGCGCTGACAAAAATTTGCTCCTGTTGGACTGCGTAGCACCCCAGAGCCTGATTTCCCGTGGCTGTGAAGACAGAAGACGAAGCCTTACTTGCCGTAAGGTGAGGAGGATAACACGCCCAGACGCGGAAAATCACGCTCTGGGGCGGGTTTGGATTACATCGGTCAGGCTACCCCTTGCTCATGTGAGCCGCCGCCGACTTGAGCATCAGCCGCTTGGTACCCACGTTGTCAAAGGCAATCTCAATCAGAGCATCGCCGCCCATCCTTTGCACCGAAATTACCATACCCTTGCCAAAGGCCTTGTGTGTGACCATATCACCCTTCTGGTACTCGGGCAGAGAGATACTCGCAGCCGCGGACTTCACCCCCGGCGAAGCCGGGGACGGTCTGCTCGCCGCCGATCTGGGCGCGGAAGCGCCGGCAGAATAGCCTCTGTCATACCCGCCACCCCGGTAACTGCCGGTGGGGGCGGGTTTTCTTTCGGCCTGAAGGGATTCCGTCGGCCGCCAGCCGCTGTCAAAATCAGTATTTTCGCTTAAATAGCTGCGGCCGGACTTCTCCACAAGCTCAGGGGGAATCTCCCCTACAAAGCGGGAGGGACGGTTATTGCTGGTGCGGCCAAATAGCATTCGCTGGGCGGCGCAGGTCATATAGAGCCGCTCCTTGGCTCTCGTCATGGCCACATAGCATAGCCGCCGCTCCTCCTCCATCTCCTCAGCCTCGCCGATGGCGCGGATACCGGGGAAAATCCCCTCCTCCACGCCCACCACAAAGACGGTGGGGAATTCCAGCCCTTTCGCTGAGTGCATGGTCATCATGACAACGCAATCCTCGTTGGGGTCGTGGTTGTCCAAATCAGTGTAGAGGGCAATTTCATCCAGAAATCCGGAAAGGCTTGGCTCTGTGGCATTTTCCAGATAGCCGCTGATGCTGGTAAGCAGCTCCCGCACGTTCTCCAGGCGGGTTCTATCCTCAATGGTGTTCTTCTGCTCCAGCATTACACCATAGCCCGTGCGAGCAACCATTTCTTCATAGAAATCCGGCAGGGACAATTCACCTAGAAGGGCGGTCAGCTCGTCCATCATGGCTGTAAAGGAGCTTAGCTTTGCACCCGCCTTTTGCAGTTCAGGGTAGAGCATGGGCATACGCACGACTTCCCATAGGCTCTTGCCCTCCCGGGCGGCGATAGCCTGGGCCCGCTCAATGGTGGTGGCGCCGATACCCCGGGGGGGATTATTGATGATACGACTCAGGCGCAGGTCGTCGTTGGGATTGTTAAGCACACAGAGATAGGCCAGCATGTCCTTTACCTCTGCGCGGTCAAAGAACCGGGTACCGCCGATGATACGGTAGGGGATGCCGTTGCGCTTAAAGGCAATTTCCATCTGGTTGGACTGGGCGTTCATGCGGTAGAGCACGGCGTGCTCCTTCCACTTGTGCCCCTGGCCGAAGTTGCCCATGATTTGAATGGCGACAAACTGCGCCTCGTCATTCTCGTTCATCGCTGTATAGCATTGTACCTTGTCACCTTCGATATGCTCTGTCCACAAGGCTTTTCCCTTGCGTCCTTGATTGTTCTTAATGACGGCGTTGCTGGCCTCCAGAATATTCTTGGTGGAGCGATAGTTCTGCTCCAGACGAATCACCCGCGCGCCCTTGTACTGGCTCTCGAAAGAGAGGATATTCTCGATGGTAGCACCCCGGAAACGGTAGATGGACTGGTCGTCGTCACCCACTACGCAGATGTTTTCATACCCTCCCGCCAGCAGCGAGGCCAATAAATACTGCAAATTATTGGTGTCCTGATACTCGTCAATAAGGACGTACTTAAATTTACGCTGATAGTAGCTCCGCACCTCCTCAAACCCCTGCAAGAGGCGGACGGTGTGCAGAATGATGTCGTCAAAGTCCAGGGCGTTGGCATCCTTTAGCCGCCGCTCGTACTCAGCGTAGACCTTGGCAATTTTTTGCAGGCGGAAGTCCCCCGCCTTGTCGCACTCGGCCACATAGTCCGCACCCATTTTCATGGCATCCTTGGCCCGAGAGATGTAGCCCAGTAGACTTCTGGCCGGGAACTGTTTATCATCCAAGTTAAAGTCCTTGATAATGTCCTTGACCACCCGTTCGGCATCCGAGCTGTCGTAGATGGTAAAAGAGCTGGAAAAACCCAGCCGCTCAATGTCCCGCCGGAGCATACGCACGCAGGCCGAGTGAAAGGTGGAGGCCCAGACGTCGTTGGCGGCGGGACCCAGCATCCGCTCCAGGCGCTCCTTCAGTTCTCCCGCCGCCTTGTTTGTAAAGGTAATGGCGATAATCGTCCAAGGAGCGGCGGGGTCCAACTTACATAAGTCCTCCTGACGAGCCTTTTCGCCCTCCTTCCCCGCAGCACGAACATAATCCTCTAAAAAGGTTATGTCATCCCCGGTGATATAAGACGGTACCTCGTCACCGTCCGACCCACGGCCATACTTCACCAGATTGGCAATACGGCTAATGAGCACAGTGGTTTTGCCGCTGCCCGCACCGGCCAGCAGAAGAAGCGGCCCCTCAGTTGCCAGAACGGCCTTGCGCTGCTCGGGGTTTAGTTTTATGTAGTCCAGCTCGATGGCGGCACGACGTGCCTTGCAAAAGCGGAGCTCCTGTTCTTTTGTCAGCATAGTGTTCTCCTTGGCAACACGGGAGCGCGCTGCAAACCTGCGGCCGAGTCAAGACTAGACCCTACCACTTGTAGGGAACGGTCTTAAGGAAGCTCTGATTTAATCCCGCCGCATATCTTGGCGGCGTCTTTTTCGCCCGGACTGCGCCAAAAAACCTTGCAATCCGTCAGGATTCCTGCGTTTTTTTGGCTTGCCGGACAAAAAATACACGCACTAATCTATACAACTGGATTAAATCAGAGCTTCCTTAACCGCTCCGCCCTGCAACGCGCTCCTGTTTATTTGTGTTTTATTCTATCGGAAAAGGATGCATAGGTCAACTAGCGTTGTCTACAATCTTGTCTTTTTTACCGGCTTTCAAATACAGATAGGCAATATCCCCCTCTAGACGCCCCCTTGCCTTTTCCCTTAAAGTCGGTTATAATAAAAGCTCTTTTGCGATTTTACCTATTAAAGTATGTACCGGAGGATTGTTATGGCAAAGAACCATTTACCTGCTCAGGGCGGGAAATTTACCACCTCGGCGGGCTTTGTGCTGGCCGCTGTGGGTTCGGCTGTGGGCATGGGCAATATCTGGCTCTTTCCCTACCGCATGACTCAAATGGGGGGCGCCGCCTTCCTAATTCCCTATTTTCTGTTTGTGGCGCTCTTTAGCTACGTGGGGCTTTCCGGCGAGTTCGCCATTGGTCGGCTTACCGGAGCGGGGACGCTGGGCTCCTTTGATTATGCCCTCCGATCCCGCGGCAAAAAGGGCGGGCGCATTTGGGGTATTATCCCTCTGCTGGGAGTGCTGGGCATTGCCATCGGCTATTCAGTCATTGTGGGCTGGGTGCTGCGGTACACGGCTGGGGCAGTCACCGGCTCCATTCTGGCCACCGACTCCCAGGTGTTTTTTGATGGGTTGGCCGTCAGCTTTGGCTCTATTCCCTGGCATTTTGTGGCTATTGCGGTAACCGTACTGGTGCTGATTTTAGGGGTATCGGTAGGCATTGAGAAAATCAGCAAGCTCCTCATGCCCGCTTTCTTTATACTCTTTCTGGTAATTGCCGTACGGGTTGCTTTTCTTCCGGGTGCTATGGAGGGCTACCAATTCCTGCTGGTGCCCGACTGGTCGGCGCTCCTGAAGGCTGACACCTGGATTTTTGCCATGGGTCAGGCCTTCTTCTCCCTTTCCATTAATGGCACTGGTATGCTTATTTACGGCAGTTATATGAAGAAAGACGATGACATCATCAAGCAGTCCGTGACAACCGCGGTGCTGGACAGTATTGCCGCCCTGCTGGCCGCCTTTGCCATTATCCCCGCCGTATTCGCCTTTGGCATCGACCTTAATCGCGGCCCTGCCCTTCTCTTCGTCACCATCCCCAAGGTGTTCGACCTGATGCCAGGCGGGCGGGTTCTGCTCATTTTCTTCTTCGTATCTGTGCTCTTTGCGGGCATCACCTCCCTGATGAATATGCTGGAAGCCTGCGGCGATGCGCTGGGCAAAACCGCCAAGCTTCCCCGCACGGTGTCTATGGCAGTGACCGGGCTGGTGGTATTCTTTGTGTCTGTCTTTCTGGAGTCCCTGCCCGGCATGGGCACCTGGATGGACTTAATTACAATCTATATTGCCCCCTTTGGCGCAGTACTGGGTGCCGTCTTTATCTACTGGGTACTGGGCACCAAAGCCATCAGGCAAGAGCTTATGCTGGGCCGAACCAAGCCGCTGGGAAGGTCCTTTGATATACTGGCCCATTGCTACGTCGTCATTGCCGCCGCCGTGGTGGTGCTGGGTATTGTAAAGGGCGGCATCGGATAGCGGTTAGCATCGGTGCAATTAAAGTAAAGGCCGGCGTATGGGATTCCCGTACGCCGGCCTTAGTCTTAAGGCAACACCGCACAATTCGGCAAGGACGATTTGTACGGTGTTGCTTTAATTTATTTTGTTTTTACCCACCGCTGGAACTCATCCCACAGCTCCATGGCTTTAAACTTGACCACATAGCCCTCGTTTTCTCCGGTGATGAGAGAGATATCCTCCTGAGAAAAGCCACCTGCGGCTGCGGTTTCGGCGGTGGTTTCGGTTACGCTTCCCAGGCAGAGGGGCGGAAATACCACGCACCACCAGTTTTTACCTCCGCCGTCACCGATGACCACCCGCAGGGCGGTGTAGTCCCCGGCAGGGAGAGCGAAGTCGGTGTACTCCTTGGTCGGAAACCACACGTCTTCTTCTAAAGAGGCGGTTACCGGGTAGGCGTACCCCTCCTCCTCCACTACCTCTGCCCCAGCCGCTGCCAGCTCGGGCAGACGGCTCACAATGGCCCGCTCTGCTTCCTCACGGCTCAGACCTTGAGCAAACAAATCCCCCGCCTGGTTCAAAATGCGGTCACGTACTTGTAGCTTTAGAGCTTGGTCGGCCTGACTGTCCGAATTTGCAATGACATGCAGGCGGATAACCTTGTCAGCAAGAGCTGACTGCTGCCCATTGAGCCAAGCGCCCAGCAGTGCGGCCACTGCCACTCCCAGGAGAAGGGCCAGCTCCCAGCGGCGGAGCTTGTTGTTTAAATTAAGCATAGAAAAATCACCATCCATATGTATTGCCTACATTTTGGACGGTGATTTTTATTTTTATACCTGTATCCGCAAAAAAACAACTTTAAGCGTGCGCCGCAGCCTACACGGTGGTGGTCAAAAACGTTTCACGGTAGGTTTTGAGCAGCTCATCATGGGCCGCACCGGCGGCGGCGGCACTGTCGAACATGCCGAACACCGTGGGGCCGGTACCGCTCATGCTGGCCCCCAGGGCGCCGTGCCCCAGCAGGGTATTTTTAATTTCGTCCACCTCGGCGGCACGGCGCTCGGGAAGCACATCCTCAAATACATTGTAGAGCCGTCGTGCTACCCCGGCCAGATCCTCCTCCTCCAGCGCAGCGGTAAGTCCCGCCGTATCCGGCCGACGGCGCAGACGCACACTGTCAGCCCGCTGGAAAAGCTCGGGTGTAGCCACCGAAAAGGCAGGTTTACATAAAACCAAATAGCAGGGCGGAAGGGAGGGCAGGGGCGTAATGACCTCTCCCCTGCCCTCGGCCAGTGCGGTACCGCCATAGACGCAGTAGGGCACATCCGAACCCACTCCCTCGCCGATTTTAGCAAGGGAAGCAGCCGTGAGATTGGCTCCCGTGAGCACATTTAAAGCCCGGAGCACTGCGGCACCGTCACTGCTGCCCCCGGCCATTCCGGCGCAGACCGGAATATTCTTTTGGATTTCAATGGACACACCGCCTAAATCTATCCCCGTTTCCCGGGAAAAGCACAGGGCGGCAGCAGCAGCCAGATTACGCTGATCATTGGGGAGAAACGCCTTGTCGGTAGAGACTTTCAGTCCCTTCCCTGTACCGATTTCCACCCGCAGACCGTCCCAGAGGGAGACCGATTGCATTACCATACGCAAATCATGGTAGCCGTCGGAGCGCTTGCCCAGAATGTCCAGCGTTAAGTTAAGCTTGGCGTGCGCCTTGACTTCCATGCCTAATACCTCACGGGCGGACATGACAGGCAATGCCCCACCCGTAGGTGGTAAAGACACCGCCTGCCATTCCCGCTTTTTCTATCGTATTTTTCTGGCCTCTAAGTAAAACCGCTTGTCGTTGGCCTCTCCCATGGAGAAGGTCTTGCGGGGGAGCACACCGTCATGTAGGACAGTGGGAAACAAATCATCCTTCTTCATAGCGGGCAGAAGAAAGCCCAAATTCCCCTTCTGTGTGCCCAGGGTACGGGTTATATCGTCGCCATGGATGTAGTCAATGCGGCACTTATTGCGCAGCACATAGCCGTCCAAAAAGCTTTGAAGGGTGCCTACCGGCAGTTGGCAGACCGGTTGTGGCACTGTCACCACTCCGGCGCCATTGTGGTGAACAAAAGGAATGGAGTGGCCTTCTCCCGGGCCGAAATGCGCGGCGGGATGTGCTTCTAAAAATTCCTTCAGCAGCTTTTCAGGCTCAATGCCGAACAAAACACGGTGGATCGGCTCAAATTCCAACGCCTCGTCATGAAGGTTTACCAGCTCACACAGGGCGAACCTAGAGGGCAGAACTGCCCACTTTTCCTTGGGACTAAGCCGTTTTTGGCGCTCGTAGCACTCCTTAGCAGTAGCCAGAGAGTGGTTGCCGTCCCCCACCGCGAATAGAAGGGGTGTATTTTGAGCCAGAGTGGTGAGGGCGGCCTCAACCCCTGCCTGCTCTTCCTCTCCCAAAAGCCAACCGGCGAGGTGCCCGCCGTGCTCCATCAGGTCAAAGTTATAGACCTGCTCCAGCCCGCCCTTCCGGGCTGCCAGCGGCTCTACCACGGTGCAGGCCGGGTCATCGGTTAGGAGCATAATGTGGGGCAGCTCCACAGGTGCGTTCTTCCGCACGGCCACCCGGGGCGGAATGCGGGCGAGCACCGTGCCTTCGGTTGCCCGCACGGCAGCATCCGAGCCCGGCTCGTAGTCATACTGCTCTAAATCCACCATGCCCACCAAGCCCCGCCGGGTCTTTCCGTTTTCCAGGGTGCGCTCCACATAAATCATGGCGTCCGGCAGCGTTTTAAACACACCATCCCGCAGGTAGCGGGTCATGGTGTTGTTTACATCCATAATATCGGTTTCCACGTCGGGCCCCTCCAGGCAGCTTTCGGGCAGAATGAGCCGCAGAGATGAGGGTGCCTGACCCACATAGTCCTCCACCCGCTGCCAGTACTCGGGCTGGGAGGTGTACTGATCGCAGGCCACCACCGACCATTTGGCATATTCACAGTTTTGGGGCAGAAGTATTTCCGCCGGACGGAAGGGCAGAGCTTCAAACATAAGGGCACCTCCTCAATGATTTCCATGCCGCATGGGTAACACGCCGGTGTGGAGCGGTGATGACCGCTCCGTCAATCAGTTCCCGCAGGCCTGCTTGATGGCGCTCAAAAACTCCGGGAAGGTCTCATAGGCGGGAAGCTGGGGGTAATCGGCCTTAATTTGCTGGGTACTCTTAAAGAGAAATCCGGCCTTGCTGGCCAAGATCATGCCCAGGTCATTGTAGCTGTCGCCGCCAGCAATGGTCTCGTAGCCCATGGATTGCAGGGCCTTTACCGTGGTGAGCTTAGACTGGGGGCAGCGCATCCGAAAGCCCTCTATCATTCCGTCAGGTGCTACCTCCAGTGTATTACAGAAAATAGTGGGCCAGCCCAGCTTTTTCATTAGCGGCTGAGCAAATTGCTCGAAGGTGTCGCTCAAAATAATTACCTGGGTAAAGGTGCGCAGCTCATCAAGGAACGCCTTGGCCCCGGGCAAGGGGTCAATGGTGGCAATGGTGGCCTGTATTTCCGCAAGACCCAGATTATGCTCCTTTAAAATAGCAAGGCGCTCATTCATCAGCTTGTCATAGTCAGGCTCGTCCCGTGTAGTTCGCTTAAGCTCCGGAATGCCGGTAGCTTCCGCAAAGGCAATCCAGATTTCGGGGACCAGAACCCCCTCCATATCAAGACAGACTAAATTCATATCCTCACTCCTTATCCCGTGCTTGCTTTTTACGCAGGTTCATTAGGAAATTATCCATGCGGGTCAGAGCCTCGGCAATGTCCTTCATAGAGGTGGCATAGCAGCAGCGGACAAAGCCCTCCCCGCCGGGACCAAAGGCAGATCCGGAAATAACCGCCACCTTCTCCTCCATAAGAAAGCGCTCGCAGAACTCATCCGAGGAGAGTCCGGTAGAGGTGATGTCCGGGAACACATAGAACGCGCCCTTAGGCTCGTAGCACTTAAGCCCGATGCGATTAAGCCCCTCCACCAAAAAGCGGCGGCGGCCGTCGTACTCATCCCGCATTTTTTCAATGTCCCGGTCGCCGTTACGCATGGCCTCCACGGCGGCGTACTGGCTGGTGGTGGGCGCCGACATAATGCCAAACTGGTGGAGTTTAAGCGTCTGCTTGATGATAGGGGCGGGCCCGCAGAGATAACCCATACGCCAGCCGGTCATGGCATGGCTCTTGGAGAAGCCGCCCACCAGAATGGTTCGCTCATACATATCGGGAATGTTTGCGATGGAGGTGTGGTGCATATCATAGGTCAGCTCGGCATAAATCTCGTCAGAAATGACCATAATTTCGGTACCCCGTAGGACAGCGGCAAGTTCCTCCAAGTCCTGTCTGCGCAGCACCGCGCCGGTGGGATTGTTGGGGAAGGGCAGCACCAGGAGCTTGGTGCGGGGGGTAATGGCAGCCTTCAGCTCGTCCGCTGTGAGACGGAACTCGTTCTCGGCCTTGGTCTGTACCAGCACAGGAGTACCGCCCGCCATGGTAACCAGGGGGCCGTAGCACACAAAGGATGGGACGGGGACAATGACCTCGTCTCCGGGGTCCACCATGCAGCGGATGGCAAGGTCAATTCCCTCGCTGCCGCCCACGGTAACTACGATTTGGTTGGCAAAATCGTAGTGCAGCTGGAATCGTCTGGCCTGATAGGCGGCGATTTCGCGGCGCAGCTCGGCCAGTCCGGCATTGGAAGTGTAACGGGTCTTGCCCTTTTCCAGAGAGTAAATGCCCGCGTCGCGGATGTGCCAGGGTGTCACGAAGTCAGGCTCGCCCACGCCCAGGGAGATTGCATCCTTCATTTCCTCCAAAATGTCGAAAAACTTACGAATGCCGGAGGGCTGAACCTGCTGTATCCGCTCTGATAGTATATGCTCATAATTCATACGAAAATGAACTCCCTTTCTCCGGGCGCCTGCTTTTCAAAGACCAGGTGCTTTTCCTTATATTTTTTCAAAATAAAATGGGTGGCTGTGGCGGTAACCCCCTCTAAGGGGGCCAGACGGTCGGACACAAAGCCGGCCACCTCGCGCAGGGTGCGTCCGGAGATAATTACGGTAAAGTCGAACGCACCCGACATGAGGTAGAGAGACTCCACCTCCTCGTACTGGTAAATGCGCTCGGCCACGCGGTCAAAGCCCTCCTCCCGCTGGGGGGTGACCTTGACCTCAATGAGAGCGGTCACGTCCTCTCGGTCGGTGCTGTTCCAGTCAATAATGGCCTTATAGCCCAAAAGAACCTTTTCGTCCTCATATTTCTTAATGGCCGCCGTTACCTCTGCCTCGGTCATATTTGCCATGGCGGCAAGTTGGGCATGGGTGAGGGTGCAGTCTTCTTCCAGTAATTGCAGCAGCTTTGTCATAAAAGCGCCTCCCCTAAATCAGTGTGCCTTCTATTATAATGCGTAACACTCCGGGCAGCAAGAGTAAAATACACAGAAAACATCAGCGTGTCGAAAAAGTCCTTCGGATTTTTCGACACGCTGTGCAGCCGGACGAACTCGCCCGGCTGTCGCCCACGGGCGGGCTCTCCGGCGCACTGTGTCGCGCCTCCGCGTGAAATAGAACCCTGACGGTTCCCTTTTGCACTTTCCCTCGGAAACCTTTTGTTGGGAGGATTGATCGTCAGTCTGAAGAGATACGCTTCTCCAAAAGCTCACCTGTTATAAAACGAAAAATATATGTCCGTTCGGAACCCGAAACTTTGTGCATTTTTTTATGGAAATCCCTCATGCAAAGTGCTATTATATTTCGGTACTATGCAATTGATGTAAAACTAACTATTTTCCACGGGGAGGCGGCAGCTATATGGAATATGTAGATTTGGTCAATCAAATCGTCGCAGCCGAGCACAGCGCTCAAAGTATTGCCCGGGAGGCGCTGGAAAAGCGAGAAAATTTGGACGCCGATTTAGAGCGGGACGTAGCCAAGCTGCGAGAGGATTTCTTTGCCCGCGCCAAGCGTCGTGTGGCTATGGTGGAGGAGACTGAGCAGACTGCTGCCCGGGAGGACATGGCCGCCTGGGACAAAAAGCTCGCTCACGCCATGAGTGAGGTGGAGGCTGCTTACGCCAAAAACCGGGAAGGGTGGATCAACGCTCTTTTCGAGCGCGTGATTGGCGGATAACCGATGATTAGCAGTTATATGAATTACGGCGCGCTCTCGGCCAAGGTGCGCGCTCTGTATGGCAAGCGATTGCGGCACGCCGACTTTGAGCACATGGCCTCCCTGACAGACGCGCGGGATATTTTCGACTTTCTCCGCACCCAACCCGGCTGGTCGGCCGCTCTGGCCCCGCTGGGTGTAGGCACAGAGTATGTGGGCCGCATTGAGCTGGAGGAGGCGCTCCGTCATCAGCTTCGCCATGAGTACGAGGGGCTCTCCCACTTTCTGCCCAAGGATGACAAGGCGCTGGTCTCCTTCCCTGTGCGCCTCAATGAGCTGGAGGATATTATGCTTGCCCTCCGCCGCTTGAAGGCCGACGGAATCAAGAAGGGAATTACACCTCCCGCCTCCATACCCGATGCCGCGGTAGACCGCAAAGCGCTTTTTTTCTGTACCGACTACGCCGGGCTGGTGGCCGCCGCCAAGGGGAGCATTTACTACCAGAGTCTGCTCCATTTGCGTCCCGATGGGTCGGACGCGCTACCCGACTATACCACCGCCGAGGCACTGCTCCACAGCGCGTATTTTTCCCATATGTATAAGACCATACATCAGCACTACGCCGGACAGACCCAAAAGATTCTGCTTCGCTCCTTCGGCGAACAGATCGACCTTTTAAATCTCATTCACATTCTGCGGCTTAAAACCTACTTCCCTGCGGATAACCGGTACCACTCAGTCATCTTCCCTTTCCACTACCGACTGAAGCCCGATAAAATCAAAGCTCTGTGCGACGCACCCGACCCGGCCGGGGTATTTGCCCTTTTGTCTGACACCCCTTACGCAAAAGCCTTTGACGGCATCGACCTAACTGTGGCCGGGCTGGAGGACTACTATCACCGGTCCTTTTATACCTTTAACAAACGCCAGCTGACTACCGGCGAACCCTCGGTCTACACCGCTATGGCTTACCTCAATCTAAAGGAATTGGAATTTGAGGCTTTGGTCAATGTGATTGAATCGGTCAAGTACGGTGTTCGCTATGACGATACCTTTGCCCGCTTGTCGGGCGAATAGAGCTTTTCTGTGCATCCCCCACTTTCAGAAACGCTCTGGCCATACCGCATACACCATATAGAGAAGGAGATGATGATGTGTCAGTTATCCCGATGAAACTTTTCACCGTCGCGGGACCTCTGACCCAGTTTGACGCGGTTGTTCGCTCCTGTATTATCAATCAGGAGTTTCACCCGGAGAGTGCCATGCAGTTTATGAAGGGGATCAAAGGTCTACGGCCCTTTGACCTGTTGAATCCCTTTACTGCCCTCCTGCGCAGAGCCGAGCAGGTTGCAGACGAGGTTGGTATCCCCCTGGAATACTGCGACTTTGACCAAAATGACCACGATCCCGACGCACTGAGCACCTACTTTGATACCCTGGAAAAGCAGGTGAGCGCGCTGATGGAACGCAAGGCCGCACTGCTGCAAACTGCTTCGGATGACCGAAACATTGTCCTCCAGCTGGAGCACCTTCACGGGGTTGCCTCCAATCTGGAGGAGCTGTGGGCCATGGATTACTCCCGCTTCCGTTACGGACACCTGCCCCGGGAAACCTACGAGACCTTCCGCCTGGGGCTTGGGGATGAGGAGGATTTTATCTTCTTCCCCACCAACATTGAACAGAAGCTGGTCTACGGCGTTTACTTTACCACAAAGGCCAACCACACCAAGGTAGACACCCTCTTTAACTCCCTCCATTTTACCCGCATCCATGTAGATGCCCAGGCTCACGGCTCGGCGGGAGAAGCCATTGCCGACCTCACTGCCAAGGCCGCTCAGGCCGAGCAGGACGCCGCTCAGACCGTTCAGGAGCTGGAGCGGCTGCGCAGAGCGGAGCACGACAAGCTCATGGCAGCCTACTCCTATCTGCGGTATATGAACGACTCCCACGATCTGCGCCGCTTTGCGGCCCACTCTCGTGAAACCTTTTATCTCATGGGCTGGGTGCCCAAAACGTCGGCTGACGACCTTAAGAATAAGCTGACCGCCTTCCCTGAGCTATCCTGTGTGGTGGACAAGGCGGAGGACATTCATGCCACCCGCCCCCCCACAAAGCTGAAAAACTCCTTCCTGGGCCGCACCTTCCAGCCCTTCCTGGAGATGTACGGTCTGCCCGCTTACAACGAGCTGGATCCCTCCATCTTCATGGCGCTGACTTACTGCCTGTTCTTCGGTATTATGTTCGGCGATGTGGGTCAGGGCTTGTGTCTTGCCCTCATCGGCATTGTTTTGGCGCGCTGGAAAAAGATGTGGCTGGGCAACATTATCACCTGCTGCGGCCTCTCCGGTGCCGTGTTCGGCTGTGTGTACGGCAGCGTGTTCGGCTTTGAGGAGCTGCTCCCCGGCTTTAAAATTCTGGCCGAGGCCGACCATTTCGCCATTCCCGGCGTGAGTAACGTCTTGCTGCTGCTGGTGCTCTCCATCGCACTGGGCGTAATCATGCTCCTGTTTGTCATGGCTATGAACATGATAAACGGCGTGAAGCAGCGCAGCGTGGAAAAGGTGTTCTTTGGGGCAAACGGCCTTGCCGGTATGGTGTTCTACATCGGGCTTATCGTAGCCGGTGTGTGCACTCTCCTGCTGAATATCAATCTCTTTGTCCCCGCCTATACCCTGCCCGTGCTGGTGCTTCCCTTGGTCATCATTCTCCTTAAAGAGCCCCTCACCCTGCTGGCTGAGGGCAACTCCGAGTGGAAACACCTAAAAATCGGCGGTGTGCTGGTTACCGGCTTTTTTGAAATTTTTGAAACCCTGCTGGCCTACCTCTCCAACACCCTGTCCTTCATGCGTGTGGGTGCGTACGCCATTACCCATGTGGGTCTCATGCTGGTTATTCACATGCTGGCGGAAATGGCGGGCGGCATTGCAAGCCCCGGCGGCATCATTGCCATGATTTTAGGCAATATCTTTGTGATTGGCTTTGAGGGTCTGCTGGTCTGTATTCAGGTGCTCCGTTTGGAGTTCTATGAGCTGTTCGGCCGCTTCTACGATGACGGCGGCATTGCGTTTACTCCAAAGGTCATTGACTATTCCGCGCATACCGTATAAATATGGAGGTAGCGTGAAAAAGCTTTCACGCTAAGCCTCCGGCGGATGTGCAGGGCAATCCGCTCGCTTTGCTCGCTCCCGCCCCTATGGACGAAAATCATCTTATCATTCCTTTGCTTCGCGTGGTAAGATGCGCTCTTTTATTAAAATATGTGCCGACGCGAAGCGGCGGAATGGATGATTTTTATGAAATTTGTTGTTTTGTTTGTGGCCACACTGGCTATGTTCTCTCCCCTGTTTCTGGCGGGTATCCGCAAGTATACCGGCCTGAAGGCTAAGCGTGCCCTCACCGCCAACCTGGTCTCCTTCTGCGCACTCTTTGTGGTTGCCACCATCTTGGGCTTCGGCGGCAGCGCCGGTGCCGCCGACCTGTCTGTGGAGGCCGCAACCGCCTCCGCCAACGGTCTGATGATGGGCATGAAGTATATCGGCGCCGCCCTGGCCGTGGGTCTTTCCGGCATTGGCGGCGGCCTGGCCGTGGCTTCCTCCGCCTCTGCCGCCCTGGGCGCCATTTCCGAGAACGAAAAGGCATTCGGTAAGGCCATGATTTTCGTCGGCATGGCCGAGGGCGTGGCACTGTACGGCCTGATTGTCGCTCTGCTGCTGCTGTTTACCTAATCGAAGCAGTCCTATGAAATATTTTGTTATTACCGACAGCACGGACACCCAGGTGGGTCTGCGTTTGGCGGGAATCGACGGCGTTGTGGTACGTGAGGAGGCTGCCGTGCGGGAAGCGATCCGCACTGCCCTCTCAACCCCCGACATTGGTGTGCTTCTGGTAACTGAGGGCCTTGCTGCGCTCTGCGCCGACCTGCTCGCTCCCGTGAAAATGACCGCCCACACCCCCTTGGTGGTAGAGATCCCCGACCGCCACAGCAAGGGCCGTGCCCCCGACTCCATTACCCGCTACATTCGCGAAGCCATCGGCGTGAAGATTTAAGAAAAGATAAGAAAGAAGAAAGAAAAAAGATTTGCAGCTCTCATGCTGGAACGGCGCTTTTGTTCGGACACCGCTCTTTTTTCTTTTTTCCCTTTTCTTTTTTCCTTTAGGAGGTTCTTATGTCCGACCTAAACACAAAATTAGACCGCTTTACCGCCGCCATTTTGGCGGAGGCCACAGCGGAGACCGAGCGCACCCTGGCCGACCTGGCTGAAAAGCGCACCGCCGCCTATTCCGCTGCCGAGGAGCAGCTTTTGGGCGAGGTATATCGCTATATTCACAGCGAGGTTCAGCGGGTAAAGGCCGAGTCAGGCCGTCTTGTCTCCCGGCATATGCTGGATAACAAACGCTCCCTCTATCTCCGCCGTGACCAAATGGCAGGAGAGGTTTTCGGCGCGGTTCGGGAACAGCTTGTGGCCTACGCCCTCACAGAGGCCTATCCCACACGGCTGGCAGAGCTTTACCGGGCCGCCATGGACACGCTTGGCGGCCCTGCCGAGGTACGGCTGTTCCTGCGTCCTGCCGATTTAGCTCTGTCCCAGCAAATTACCGCAGCCGTCCCCCATGTCAAGGCCCAGATTCTTGAGGGCGACTTTATTCTGGGCGGCTTGATTGTAGACGCACCCAGTCTGGGTAAGCGTGTAGACGCCACCTTTGACAGCTCTATGGAGGAACTGTGCGGCCATTTCGCCGAGTTCTTCGGTCTTTCGCTGTCAGGTGAGCTGGACGAGGGAGGTGACCGGTCATGAGTCAGTATACCATTCGGGGCATCAACGGCCCCGTGGTCACTGTCGTCGGCGGCCAGGGTCTTGCCATGATGGACATGGTACATGTGGGTAACGAAGGACTGATTGGCGAAGTGGTCGGCGTGGAGCGCGGCGTGACCACCATCCAGGTCTACGAGGACACCGCCGGGCTGGCTCCCGGCCAGAGCGTTATTTCCAAGGGAGAGCCCATGAGTCTTAAACTGGGCCCCGGCCTGCTGGGCAACATTTTTGACGGTATTGCCCGCCCCCTCACCGTTATTCAGGAGAAAAGCGGCTCCTTTATTGGCCGCGGTATCAATATCTCGGCGCTGGACGAGGAAAAGCTTTGGGACACCACCGTCACCGTCAAGGTTGGCGATACGGTAAAGCCGGGCACCCTCTATGCCGAGTGCCCGGAGACCACACTTATCAGGCACCGCTGCCTGGTTCCCGCCGGAGTGGAGGGCACTGTCACCAAGGCGCTGTCCGGCGGTCAGTATAATGTAAACGAAGTGCTGGTAGAGGTCACCACCCCCGCCGGCAAGGTACACAAGCTGGGTCTATCTCAGCATTGCCGCATCCGCACCCCCCGCCCCATGGGCGCGCGGCTGCCCATTGATCGCCCTCTTATCACAGGCCAGCGCATCATTGATACCCTGTTCCCCATCGGCAAGGGCGGCGCCGCCGCCATCCCCGGCCCCTTTGGCGCGGGCAAGACCATGACCCAGCACCAGCTGGCAAAGTGGTCGGACGCCGACATCATTGTCTACCTGGGCTGCGGCGAACGCGGCAACGAAATGACCCAGGCGCTGGAGGAGTTCTCCGAGCTCCTTGACCCCAAGAGTCAGCAGCCCCTGATGAACCGTACCATTCTTATCGCCAACACCTCCAACATGCCGGTAGCCGCCCGTGAGGCGTCGGTCTACACCGGCATGACCATTGCGGAGTATTACCGCGATATGGGCTACCATGTGGCACTCATGGCCGACTCTACCTCCCGCTGGGCCGAAGCCCTCCGAGAGATTTCGGGTCGACTGGAGGAAATGCCCGCCGAGGAGGGCTTCCCCGCGTATCTTGCCTCCCGTCTGGCTGAATTTTACGAGCGTGCGGGCTACGTCCGCACCTTGGAGGGCAGAGAGGGCAGTGTCACGGTTATTGGTGCCGTCTCCCCCCAGGGCGGTGACTTTTCCGAGCCGGTAACGCAGAACACCAAGCGTTTTGTGCGTACCTTCTGGGGACTTGACCGCGCTCTGGCCTATGCCCGTCACTTCCCTTCCATCAACTGGCTGACCTCTTATTCGGAGTATGCCGCCGACCTGCGTCCTTGGTTTGACAAGAACGTGGGCTACGATTTCGTCCCCTGCCGTCAGCGGATTTCCACCCTTCTGCAGGAGGAGTCTTCTCTCATGGAAATCGTTAAGCTCATCGGCGCCGATGTGCTGCCCGAGGATCAGAAGCTGATTATTGAAATTGCCCGCCTGATTCGGGTAGGCTTCCTTCAGCAGAACGCCTATCACGCCATTGACACCTATGTGCCCATGGAAAAGCAGCTGAAAATGATGCAGGTTATTTTGCGGCTCTATGACGGAGCTAAGGCACAGATTGAGCGTTCCATTCCCCTTTCCCAGCTCAAGGCCACCGGCATTTTTGAGGATTTGGTGCGCCTGAAGTACGAGGTGCCCAACGATCAGCTTGGGAAATTTGCCGATTACGAGCGCATGGTGGACGACGCCCTGGCGCAGGTAGAGAAAGCAAACAAATAACACGGAGCGATGTATGCGCCCCGTTCGAGGTGACATTTATGCGCATGGAATATATTGGCCTATCCGAGCTCTCCGGTTCTCTAATCGCCCTGGAGGGGGTAGCGGGAGTTGCCTATGACGAGATGGCTGAAATTACGTTAGACAGCGGCGAGCGGCGTTACGGCCGCGTCATTCTCATTGATGGTGATAAGGTAATTTTGCAGGTTTTCGAGGGCACAAAGGGCATTTCCTTAGAGAATGCCCGCACCCATTTCACCGGCAAGCCCATGGAACTGGCCCTTTCGGGTGAGATGCTGGGCCGGGTTTTTGACGGAGCGGGCCGCCCGGTGGACGGCTTGGGGGAGATTTACCCCGAGGAGCGCCGGAACATCAACGGCTCGGCTATTAACCCGGTCTCCCGCAAGTACCCCCGCTCCTGCATTTACACCGGAATTTCCGCTATTGACGGCACCTCTACCCTCATCCGTGGGCAGAAGCTGCCTATTTTCAGCGGCTCCGGCATGAAACACAACGAGCTTGCCGCTCAAATTGTCCGTCAGGCAAAGGTAGAGGGGGGCGACGGCGAATTTGCCATTGTCTTTGCCGCCATGGGCGTGAAAAACGATACAGCAGAGTTCTTCCGGCGTAACTTTGAGGAGGCGGGTGCTCTCCAGCGGGTGGTCATGTTCACGAACCTGGCCTCTGACCCCATTATCGAGCGCATTCTCACCCCCCGCTGTGCTCTGACCGCCGCCGAGTACCTGGCCTTTGAGCTGGGGTACCACGTGCTGGTCATTATGACCGACATGACCTCCTACTGCGAGGCGGTACGCGAGTTCTCCTCCTCTAAGGGTGAGATTCCATCCCGCAAGGGCTTCCCTGCCTATCTGTACTCGGACCTCGCCTCCCTCTATGAGCGGGCCGGCATGATCCACGGTAAGTCCGGCTCGGTGACCCAGGTTCCGGTGCTAACCATGCCCAACGACGATATTACCCACCCCATTCCCGACCTGACCGGTTACATTACCGAGGGACAGATTGTTCTTGACCGCGACATGGAGCTAAAGGGCATTTACCCCCCTATTGCCATTCTTCCCTCCCTCTCCCGGCTCATGAAGGACGGCATCGGCAAGGGCTTTACGCGAGACGACCACCCCGATGTGGCAAATCAGCTGTTTGCCTCCTACTCCAAGGTGCAGGATGCCCGAAGCCTTGCCTCGGTCATCGGTGAGGATGAACTCTCCGAGCTTGACCGCCAGTACCTGGAGTTTGGCAGGGCTTTTGAAAATTACTTTGTCAGTCAGGATATGATGCTTGCCCGCACCATCGATGAGACCCTGGACTTGGGCTGGCGGCTGCTTACCTTCCTGCCAAAGGGCGAGCTGGACCGCATGGACAGCGCCACCATCGACGCCCACTATGTCGACGGCGCCTATAAGACCCTGACGGGCGGTAGCGGTACTGCCGCGCTGTAAAAAGAATAAAGGATTGGCGTACCAATCACTTGTCGTTCACGCACCGTTTACGCGATTTCCTTTTTTCTTTTTCATTCTTCTTTTACTGGAGGTGACCTTATGGCCGCAATTCTGCCAACCAAGGGAAATTTGATGGCTGCCAAGCGTTCCCGCGCTTTAGCACAAACCGGTTATGAGCTGATGGATCGGAAGCGGAACATCCTTATTCGTGAAATTATGGCGCTCATGGAGCGGGCCAAAGAGGTGCAGGATCAGATTGACACCGTGTTTACCGAGGCCTACGCAGCCCTTCAGGAGGCTAATATCCGTCTGGGTATCTGTGACCGTATTGCCGAGTCTGCCAGCCTGGATGAAAGCTTGGAGATTCAGTTCCGTTCGGTAATGGGAGTAGAGCTACCCCATATCCCCGTCCAAGAGGAAGATGCCCATCCCGAGTACGGCTTTGCTTTCACCAGCTCGGCACTGGACGATTGCTACATTAAATTTCGGCGGGTCAAGGTTCTTGTACGGGAGCTGGCCGAAGTCGAGACTTCTATCTACCGTCTGGCCGAGTCTATTAAGAAGGCGCAAAAGCGAGCCAACGCCTTGGAAAACATCGTCATTCCCGGTTTTAACGGCACCATCCGCTATATCACCGACGCTCTGGAGGAAAAAGAGCGGGAGGAGTTTGTGCGGTTGAAGGTTATAAAACTCTTTCAGAAAAATACGTAAGGGAGCTCTGCTTTAATCCAGTCGTATAGATTAGCGCGTGTATTTTTTGTCCGGCAAGCCAAAAAATCGCAGGAATCCTGACGGATTGCAAGGTTTTTTGGCGCAGTCCGGGCGGAAAAGACACCGCCAAGATATGCAGCGGGATTAAAGCGGAGGTTCCGTAAGAAAAGCTGGTATCGGTTTCCCGATACCAGCTTTTTTATGGTGATGGAGGTCATTTCCGTCTCATCGCAGGTCGTAATCTTCCTATAAATACGTCCTTACGCAGACCTCTTTTATTTTGGCCTGAATAGACTTTAAATCTGCAAAGGCCTCGGGCTTTTTGCGAGGGTCACGGAGAAGGGCGGCCGGGTGATAGAAGCCCGTCATCCAGATACCGGCCTTCTCCACCCACTGACCATGCTCCTTGGTAATCTTATAGTCGCTGCGAATCAGCTTCATAGCTGCCACGCGGCCCAGGCAGACAATAATCTTAGGCTTAATGAGCGCCACCTGATTGCGCAGGTGTCCGATACACGCCTGCTGCTCCACCTCCAGAGGGTCGCGGTTCTGGGGCGGGCGGCACTTGACCATGTTGGCAATGTAATACTTGGTGCGGTCAAGGTCGATGATTTCCAGCATATCGTCCAGGAGCTTGCCGCCCCGGCCCACAAAGGGAATGCCCTGCAAATCCTCATTCTCGCCGGGCCCCTCGCCGATGAGCATGACCTCAGCCTCGGGATTGCCGTCACCAAATACCACATTGGTGCGGGTTTCGGCCAGTCCGCATTTTTGGCAGCTCAGGCACTCCGTACGCAGCTCGTCCCAATTCTTCATTTCTATGTATCCTCTTTTCTTTTAAACCCGGGCCAGCGCATGGTCAATGTCGGCAAGCAGGTCACACTCGTCCTCAATACCAACGGAAAGGCGCACCAAGTCGGCGGCCACGCCTGCTGCCAACAGCTCCGCGTCGTTCATCTGGCGGTGGGTGGTGCTGGCGGGATGGAGCACGCAGGTCTTGGCATCGGCCACATGGGTGGCGATGGAGGCAAGCTCCAGCCCCGCCATAAATTTGCTCGCCCCCTCGCGTCCCCCCTTCACACCGAAGGAAATCACGCCGCAGGTGCCCTTGGGCATATACTTTTGGGCTACCTCATAATACTTATCGCCGGAAAGACCGGGGTATTTCACCCATGCCACCTTGGGGTGGCTTTGCAGATGGCTGGCTACCGCCAGGGCATTGGCGCAGTGTTTTGCCATGCGCAGCGGCAGGGTCTCCAGTCCCACATTGAGCAGATAGGAGTTCATTGGCGCGGGGGTGGAGCCCAGATCGCGCATGAGCTGGACGGTCGCCTTAGTTATAAAGGCTCCGCCCAGGCCGAAGCGCTCGGTATACGTAACGCCGTGATAGCTCTCATCAGGAGTGGTGAGCCCCGGAAACTTGTCGGCATATCGGTTCCAGTCAAATCTGCCGCTGTCCACAATAGCGCCGCCCACAGCGTTGGCGTGGCCGTCCATATACTTGGTGGTGGAGTGGGTAACAATGTCACACCCAAACTCAAAGGGGCGGCAGTTCACCGGTGTTGGGAAGGTATTGTCCAAAATCAAAGGCACGCCATGGGCATGGGCAGCGTGGGCAAACTTCTCAATATCCAGCACGGTGAGGGCGGGGTTTGCGATGGTCTCGCCAAAGACGGCCTTGGTGTTGGGCCGGAAGGCGGCCGCAAGCTCCTCGGGGGTACAGTCGGGGTCCACGAAGGTAAAGTCCAGCCCCATCTTCCGCATCGTAACCGAAAAGAGGTTATAGGTGCCGCCATAGATGGCCGATGAGGCCACCACATGGTCGCCGCAGTGGGCGATATTAAAGACCGCGTAGAAATTCGCTGCCTGGCCGGAGGCGGTAAGCATCGCCGCCGCGCCGCCCTCCAAAGCGCAGATTTTGGCGGCCACATGGTCGCTGGTGGGGTTTTGCAGGCGGGTGTAAAAATACCCCGCGGCCTCTAAATCAAAGAGCGCGCCCATGGCCTCTCCCGTAGCATACCGGAAGGTAGTGGACTGGATGATGGGAATGTTGCGGGGCTCGCCGTTGGCGGGCGTATAGCCCCCGTGGACGCAGTCGGTGCTCTGCTGGTACTGGCTCATGGGTAAGCTCTCCTTTAGGTAAAAAATTTTCTTATATCCTACACAATCGCTATGCATTTGTCAAGACTTTATCTTGCTAAACTAAAGTTAGGCTCCAGGGGCGAGATGGTGGGCAGACCGCCATAAAGGGGAATGGGCTGCCCCTCCACGGTAAACTGCACACTTTCGATATTCATGCCGTCCAGCGCACAGAGGGTGTTAACCATAGAGTAAAGGGCCAGCCGGGCCTCGGTGGCCTTATCGGGCACCTTATCGGTAAATTCCCGGGACAGATCCACCCGGCACACCCCGTTTTCCAGTTTGACCCCCAAAAGCTTGACTCCCTCCGGAATTACTCGGGTCAATCCCTCATACCTGGGACCCTCCAACAATGCGGAGAGAACGGCGGCAGGCAAGCTGGCCTCCTCAGTCTTGGTAACGGTGCGATATTCGGCGGCCAGGGCATCCCCCTGGCTGCGGGCAAAGTAAAGAATGGCGTTTAGGCTGACGGCCTCCTCCTCAGCGCCCGACAACAGCAGGTCGCTCTCTGCCAGAGGCTGAACTGCCTGATAGGGCAAGGGTTTCCCCTCTACTGTAATAGAAAGGCTTTTTACCCCCTCCAGTTGGGTGAGGGTGAGCACAAAGCAAGCGTTAGCCACCGTGAGATAAACACCGGGCAGGCCGTTATACTGCTCGGAAAGATCCAGGTGCAGAAGACCGTCCTCCCCCAGCTCCGTCGAGCGCAGACGTACTCCGGCAGGCAGTGGCGAAGCCAGCGCGGTGCTCTCCGGCCCGGCCAGGAGCATATTAATGAGAGCCACTGCCGGGTCTGTTCCCGCCGGAGGCACACGGTATTCAAAGTCCACCGTGCTGATAGCCCCCTCCTGACCGGGGACGGCAAAGTAAACCCGATAGGCCCCTGCCGGGGGCTGTTCTACCGCCGGTGCACAAGCGGCCAGCAGGAGTGCAAGCGCACAGAAAAGGGCAAATATCCGCTTATTCATGTCTCCCCACCCCCCTCTTGCGCGCAGTAGGGGAAGGTGACTACAAAGCAGGTGCCCGGCTCGGGGGAACGGCTACGCACGGTCACGCTGCCCCCATGCTGCTGTGCGGTGTCCCGGACAATGGAAAGCCCCAGTCCCGTGCCGCCCGCAGCCCGGGAGCGGGCCTTATCCACCCGGTAAAAGCGGTCAAAAATTTTGGGCAAATCCTCCTCGGGGATGCCTACACCGGTATCCTCAATGGTCAGAGAAACCCGAAGGGGCTGACCGGACACCTCCACCTTGTGCAGCCCCACCACGACCTTACCGCCGGGTAGATTGTACTTTACGGCGTTTTCCATGAGGTTAAAGGCCACTTGGTACAAATCATCCCTGGTGCAGCGAATTACACACCCCTCGTCCAGACAGCAGAGGAAAAACACGTCCACAGCCCGGGCCAGTGGGGTGAGCATATGTACTACCTTCTCTACCACATGCTTTACATCTACCGGCTCGGTTTCGGGGGGCTCCACCGTGTCCATGCGGGTAAGGGTCAGGAGCTTTTCGGTAATACGGGTCAGGCGCTCCGCCTCCTCGCCGATGTCGCTGACAAACTCCTTGGAGGTATCGGCGTCCATGTGCTCCGACTGCAGAATAGAATCGGTAAGCAGACGAATGGAGGCCAGGGGCGTTTTCAGCTCGTGGGACGCGTCGGATACAAAGCGGCGGCGCACCTCCTCGGTGGTTTGAAGGCGGCCTGTAAGCTGGTCAAACTCATCGGAGAGGAGGCTGAGCTCATCATGGCCGCCTAAGCCCACCCGATGGCTATACTCTCCTTCCCGGACGATATGGATTGCCTGGAGCAGTGCCCCCATGCGTCTGGTCAGGGCACGAGAGAAAACAAAACTTAATAAAAGTGCTACCACACAAATGACGATGGAGATGGTGCGCAGATTATTCTGCACACCCACCAGCAGAGCCCCCTGCTCGGTATCGTACTCGTAAAGATAGACTGCGCCGATGACCACGTTGCGGTAGGTCACCGGAGAGGCGGCTCGGCTGCGGAAAGCGCCCTCACGGTACTCACAGCGGAATACGTCGTACCCGCCGTCCTTCAAGGCCGTGGTAATCTCTCCAAAGAGAGCATACCGCCCCACAGTACCGCCGGTCTCACCCTTATCATAGAGAATCAGCCCGGCCGGGTCGGTGACTACAATCCGGCCCAGCCCCACATCGGGCAGGTCACCGATGACCCGCTCTACCTTGTCCATATTATCCGGGGAGAGAATTTCCAGCGTGGCCAGGTTGGATGCCATTAAGGTCGCCTGGTTCTTTAGATTCGCTTCCTTGGAGGAAATGACCAAATCGCGGGAAACGAACACAGGGTAGGTATTCAGAAGAATCAGCACCGCTGCAATGACTACAATATAGGTCAGGGCAAATTTGGTCTGGAGAGAACTCCATAGCGGCACCCGCCCGGGTCTTGGTACTGTTTCTTCCATAGAGTTTCCCTCCTTTCAAAGCAGCCCCGCGCAGCATTTATGTTACAGTTTCTTTTTTCGCAGCAAAAAGGTCACTGCAAACCACGCCGCCAGATATAGGGTAATGGCCGCGCCTGTGGACGCGCCGATATAGTACGAGGTCATAAGCCCTGCCACACCGGCAATAATCGCACCCAGCACCGAAACAAGATGGTACTGCCGCATATTCCCTGTCAAATTCCGGGCGGCGGCGGCAGGCAGAACCAGCAGGGAGTTTATGACCAGCAGTCCCACCCAAGTCATGGAGACCGTGACCACCACGGCAATGGCTGCGTTGAGCACCGCCTCCTGCCAGAAAACCCGTATCCCCCGACTATCTGCCAGCGCAGGGTGGACAGCCGAGAGCATGATTTGATTAAAGGCACACACCCACAAGACCAGCACCAGCAGCAAAATAGCGGCCAGAAGCAAAATTTTACCTGGCTCCACGCTTAAAATATCGCCGATAAGCAGGTTATTAAACTTCGTAAAGCTCTTGCCGCCCAGAGTGGCAAGGAAAATTCCCAACGCCACCGCCGTGGAGGAAAAGACACCGATGACCGTATCGCTGGCCAGGTTGGAGCGGCGGCGCACCCAGGTAAAGAGCAGCGCGAACACCAGGGCAAATACCACTGCCATCCACATGGGCTCTGCCAGACCGCAAATAGCGCCGATGGCAATACCGGTAAAGGCCGAGTGCCCCAAGGCATCGGAGAAAAAGGACATGCGGCTCTGCACCACCATAGTGGAGAGAATGCCGAACAGGGGTGAAATTACCAGCACCGCCAAAAGGGCGTTTTTCATGAAAAACATAGAGCCGCTCTGTGCCCACTCAAAGGGGAGCAAATCTACAAGGAAATACCAAAATTCCATTACACTTTGCCTCCCTTCCCCAGGTGAAAGACAGCACGGAAGGCCTCGGAGTCCAGCACCTCGGCAGGCCGCCCCGCCTTGAGCACAGTTTCCCGGAGCAGTATCACCTTGTCGGCATAGCCCTCCAGTGTGGAAAAATCATGGGTGGAGAACAGGATGGACAGGTCAAACTGCCGCCGCACCTCATCCAGCATATCCAAAAGCTGGCGCTCTCCCTCAATGTCCACGCCGGAGAGGGGCTCGTCCAGGATAAGGATATGGGGCACCGGCTCCAGCGCCAGGGCCAAGAGCACCCTCTGGAGTTCGCCCCCCGAAAGGTTTCCCATGCGCTTATCCAGCAAATCCGCGCCGTGAACTCGCGCCAGACAGGCCCGCACCTTTTCCCGCAGGCGTTTGGTCGGCGGGAGGAACACCGGCCAATCGGAAATGGCAGCGGCAAAGAAATCATACACGCTCACCGGGTCGCCCCGGTCAAAGGCAGGGCTTTGGGGTACATAGCCGATGAGGGGCCGTGTTTTCTTTCCCCCCGCCTGCTGAAATTCCAGCACACCGGTGTGGGGCATTTGCCCCAAGACCGTCTTAAACAGCGTTGATTTGCCCGCGCCGTTGGGGCCAATCAGCGCGGTCATCTCCCCGCAGTGGAGGTGAAAGTCCACGTCCCGCAGTATGACCTGCTCCCCTACCGCTACGCCCAGCCCTTTGGCCCGGAGACAGCAGGCTCCCTTACAGCCGGATTCGTGTAAATTTTCGTGCTTGCGTATGCTCATCCCAATGCCTCCGAAATCGTCCTGATATTGGCATTCATGGCGTCAAGATAAGGCTGTACGCCGGTGCCAGTGCCACTCATAATCATGCTAAGCTGACAGACTTCCACTCCGGTCTCCCGTGCCACCGCCCTGGCCGTGGCCTCCGAGCCGTTTTTCTCGGTGAAGATAGCGGGGATGTGATGATCGTAAATTAGCTTTGTAACCTCCACAATTTCCTTAGCAGAGGCCTCGCTCCCCTCCTCCTCCTCGATGGCCTTAAGAATGGTTACATCCAAGTAATCGGCAAGGTAGCGGAAGCCGTCGTGGAAGGTAATAAGCTCCCGATTGGAAAGGTCAGGCAGATTGCCGGGCAGGCTGTTCATGCTCTGCTCCAGCTCTGCCAGCCGCTGGGGCGCAACGGTGATCCACGGCTCCAGACCACGGGCGAGGTTCCCTGCCATTTGGAGTGCCCGGTTGGGGTCAAGCCAATAGTGGGGGTCGTATTCCCCGTCATGGTCATGGTCATGGTCATGGTCATGGTCATGGTCATCGTCATCGTCATGGTCATGATTATGGGCATGATGCCCCTCGGCAGGGAGCAGGTCGATGCCCACCGAGCAGTCGATGGCGACAGCTTTGGTTTGCGTCAGCGCGTCAGACATAAAGTCCTCCAGCCCGGCGCCGTTCATCACCACCACATTGGCCTTTTCCAGTGCCTTCATATCGCTGACCGTCAGTGTGTAGTCGTGGAGACATGCGGTTGGCTGATTGAGCATAAGAGATACCTCAACCCCCTCCGCCCCCTCGGTAAGGGCGGTGGTCAGAAGATAGAGCGGGTAGGTCGTTGCAACAATATGAAGCCTGCCGTCATCCCCGGTCTGTCCCCCGGCACAGCCGGAGAGCAGAAGCAACGCGCACAGCAAACCCACTAGAAATGATTTTTTCATAGAAACACCTCAATTTGCAACTGCAACTATGACACCGTGACCTGCGGCTGCGGTATCATACGCCACCGGCGCGTCCCGCGCCGTGGCTGAAATCTCAGAGCACGGTCACTGCGTGCCCACATGCGCGTATCATAGCTGCTTTACGGCTATTATACCATTTCCCCACCCATTTGAAACTCCCCCAGTCCGTACCCGGACTGGGGGGCTAAAAACACTAATGCCTACACAGTGGCACAGCCGCGGGGGGACAGCGCGCGGCTGCGCCCCCCACGCCCTACTTACCGCGCGTAGAAATTAATCAGGCATCCTGCCAGTACAATGTCCCGCTCTTCGCGGGTCATGCCGGGCAAGCGAAGGGTAACAGCGCGCTCAGTGCCATTTTGAAGAAGGGTGGCCTTCACAGTCTCGTCCATACCCTCCAGCACCTTTTTAATACCCGGGATATAAAGCCGGTCACCGGGCTTAAGATTCCAGTCCTTCACATCATCGGCAATAAAGGGCAGCATTCCCCAGTTAACCACGTTGGAGCGATACCGCTTGGTGGCGTACTCCCCGGCCAGATTGGCACAGCCGCCCAGTACCCGCTGGCAGGAAGCTGCCTGCTCACGGGCGGAGCCGTCGCCGGGTTTAAGAGCCATAATAAAGCTGCCCAGTCCGGTCTTGCGCCCATCGTGACCCAAAAGGGCATCCTTCACCTCGGGCGCTTCCGGGTTCTCCCGCCGCGCGCGCTCCAATGCCAATAGTTCTTTGGCGCGCGGAACGTACTGCGGGTCCTTTCGAGACAAGGTAAATTCCGCTAACCGCAAGGGATTGGAGCGGTAGGAGGAGGTCTCTCCCGATGGAATAAGCTCGTCGGTGGTGGTCACCTCATCATAGATGGCAGCGCAGTTTGTGAGAAGTAAGTCCTCAGGCATAGAAACCTGCTCCGGCCAGTCGGCAATGTTGGGGCCAAAGACCAGCTCGGTTTCGGGCTGGGGCTTGCCCACACCAAAATAGACCCGAGCCTTATAGGCAGAGTCATCGTAGTGGTAGGTCTCCCGGGGCTTGTCCGCCGGCACGCCCTCAAGCTCGGTGGCTGCGGTAAGCACGCCGCCGTTGAGGGCGGTGGCCGCAATGCTCCGGGCATCCATCAGTGCCACATAGCTCACCTGCCCGTCCATGGGCTTGGACCCCTCCCGGTTGGGGAAGTTGCGGGTGGAGTGACGAATGGAAAAGGCACCATTGGAGGGTACATCGCCCGCGCCGAAGCAGGGGCCGCAGAAGCAGGAGCGAATGGTTGCTCCCGCCGCCATCAGGGAGGCAATGTGTCCCTGCTTGGTCAGCTCCAGATTGACGGGCATGGAGCCGGGGTAGCAGGAGAGCCAGAAGGCGTCGGAGCCGATGGGCTGGCCCTTCAAAATCTCGGCAGCACGGACAAGGTTTTGGTAGGTACCGCCCGAGCAGCCGGCAATCACTCCCTGGTCGGTATGGAACTTGCCGTCCACGATTTTCTTGGTGAGCGAAGGCGCGCCGTTTTTCAGCTCCAGCTGGCGCACCGCGTCCTCCTCCACCTGGCGGAGCATGTCGGCCATATTGGCCTGGAACTCCTTGATGGGAAAGGCGTTAGAGGGATGGAACGGCAGAGCAATCATTGGCTCTACCGCCGAGAGGTCTACCTCGATGGCTCCGTCATAATAGGCGCTGTCAGTGGGAGTTTGGGGGGCATACTGGTCACCCTTGCCCAAAAGCACCAAGTGCTCACGGACAATTTCATCGGTACTCCAAACCGAGGAGAGACAGGCTGTCTCCGTGGTCATCACATCGATGCCGGAGCGGTAATCCATAGAGAGATTTTCCACGCCTGGGCCGAAGAACTCCATAACGGAATTTTTCACCGCACCGATGGAGAAGGTCTCCTTAATCAGCGCCAAAGCCACGTCCTGTGGGCCCACACCGGGCTTGGGTGCGCCGGTGAGGTGAATGGCAATGACCTTGGGGTAGGCAATATCATAGGTCTTTTGAAGCAGCTGCCGGGCCAGCTCGGGTCCACCCTCGCCAATGGCCATACAGCCGTAAGCGCCGTAGCGGGTGTGGCTGTCCGAGCCCAAAATCATCTTGCCGGGGGCGGCATACCGCTCCCGCATGTAGGAGTGAATCACCGCCTGGTGGGCGGGCACAAACTCGCCGCCGTATTTCTTGGCGGCGGTGAGACCAAATACATGGTCGTCCTCGTTAATGGTGCCGCCCACCGCACAGAGGGAGTTGTGGCAGTTGGTGAGCACATAGGGCAGCGGAAATTGAGTCAGACCGGAGGCGCGAGCCGTCTGAATAATTCCAACATAGGTAATGTCGTGGGAGGCCATCGCGTCAAAGCGAAGCTTCAGCTCCGCCATATTCTCGGCGGTGTTGTGCGCCTTAAGAATCTTGTAGGCCATAGTGCCCGATTTGGCACGCTGTGGGGCGGGCAGGCCAAGCGCAGCGCCCTCTCCCTCAGGGTAAAACGCGCCGTCGCGGTAATAAACGCCGGATTGAGTCAGCTTTATCGTCATGGAAGTACCTCCATATTTTTATATAGTAAATATTATATCAAATTACTGTGGTAAACACAAGTAGTAGCGGATAAGTGAATCCCTCCTCTGCTTTCACTGCTTCCTCCAGCCCCTGCTCCGGGCGCTCCGCGCTTCTTCCATGTCACGCTTCGCTCCCTCTGC
>CAZDDZ010000001.1:0-60775 GCA_964504285.1 uncultured Pseudoflavonifractor sp. | reverse complement strand
AACGGAGTCTAAGCCCCTGCGACTGCGCAAAATTTGTCCGGCCACACGGCGGCCTGCCAATTTTCGCTTCGCTCCGGGTCTTAGTCTCCTGCTCCGGGCGCTCTGCGCTTCTTCCATGTCACGCTTCGCTCCCTCTGCAACGGAGTCTAAGCCCCTGCGACTGCGCAAAATTTGTCCGGCCACACGGCGGCCTACCAATTTTCGCTTCGCTCCGGGTCTTAGTCTCCTGCTCCGGGCGCTCCGCGCTTCTTCCATATTTTATGTCAACTAATTTTGCGGCAATCCATTGACGAAAGGACGGTCATCAAGTACAATTATGTAAAATGCTGTTTTAAGGGGCCTAATCCATGAGGTTTATAAAAAAATTGAGCGCATTTGCGCTTTTGTTTGCTATGTTTGCGTATTATCTTCCGGCCTTGGCCGCCGGACCCAACGGTGATTTGGATTTGCGGCTTTATGACGAAAGGACGGGTAAGTATAGTAATATAACGGTCTCTGCCGTAACCCTCACCATAGATGGCAAGCCGATGAACCTTACAGACGATATTCCCGCTGTGGTGCAAAGCATTAATGGTTTCGGCCGCACGCTGGTACCCTTCCGGGCCGTAGGTGAGGCTTTAGGGGCTACTGTGCTGTGGTCCCAAGAAAACCGCCAGGCTATTTTGCGCAAGGGTACCACCACCATTGTACTTGCGCTGGGCTCTGACAAGGCCATGGTCAACGGTACGGAAACTCCTCTGCCCGACGGGGTTCCCGCCTGCGCCTTAGCTTTTCAGGGCAGTAACAACGGCCGCACCATGGTGCCCCTCCGCTTTGTTGCCGAGCAGTTGGGCGCTCAGGTAAGCTGGGATCAGGAGAGCTATACCGCGGGCATCACCCGCCCCTCTGTAACCACCACCCAAATTACCCGGGTAAACGCCGACCACGACGCTCAAACCGTCCTCATTGCCACCGACCGCTCCCCGGTATTCCAGACTGCCGACTTTGGGGGCAAAATTGTAGTGGATATTATGGAAGCCGAGCTTGCCGCCGGTTTCCCCGGCACCATTACAGTGGACAATGACTTGATTACCACGGTGCGCTATGCCCAGCACGCCGACAACCTCTATCCCGAGTACAGCAAAACCGTACGGGTGGTGCTGGATTTACGGGAGGGCCTGACCTTGGAGAAAAACGCTAAGGTAGAACAAAAGGAGGAGGGTATTCTCATTACCACCTTCCTCACCGATGACGACCGCGAGGATTTGCCCACACCGGAGCTACCCACTTTGGACCCCAGCAAAAAGACCATCGTGGTAGACGCAGGTCACGGCGGCAATAAATCAGGTGCCGTATACGAGGACATTATGGAGAAGGATTTGACCCTCTCCATGTCCAAGATGTTGGAAAAGAAACTCCTAGCCATGGGCTACAACGTGATTATGACCCGTTCTACCGACATTTATATGAACCTCTATGAGCGAGCCGACATTGCCAATGCTGCCGAGGCTGACCTTTTTATCTCCGTTCACTGCAACGCTTCGGCCACCAATCGGGATTTTCAGGGTATTTTTACTTACTACCATCCCTCCAGCAACCGGGGACGCAGACTGGCCGAAACTCTTCAGCCCTATATGGCTAAGGCCACCGGTGGCATTGACAGGGGCGTTTTAAAGGACGATTTTGTGGTGCTCCGTGAAACCAAGATGTGTGCCGTACTCATTGAAACCGGCTTTATGACCAACCACGAAGAGCTTATGCGTTTGGCCGACAAGACTTATCAGGACAAGCTCATGCAAGGAGTGGCCGACGGCCTGACGGCGTATTTAAAGGCATTGGGATAAAAATGTATGCCATTTGCTCTTGTGCATTTTCAATTTTTACCCTTCTGTTTTTTATAAAACACCCCCCTGATGTAGTTTTATTTTCCTACATCAGGGGGGTGTTTGTTTATTGGCCGTTTTTGCCGGGGCTGTTTAAGTGCCGCAGCGCCTTTTGCTTATTTGATTTCTACTGTTCGGTCATCAGGAATAATATTTACATAGGTTTTACCCTGTCCAAAGGTAATAGGGCTGCCCTGCAAGTCGGTGTACAGAAATTGCCCGCTGGGGCGGTCTTTTGTCCAGCGGATGTCAATGAGCTTACCGCCGCAGGCAAAGTAGCCCGTGCCGCCGCTTCCTAAGTCAACGGTAATATGCCCATAGGAGTCTCCTGTATAGCCGTGAGCGGCTTTGACAATAATTACATTGGTAACACCCACCTGCTCACCGGTGTTACCGTCTATGTAGGGCTTGCCGTACTCCTCAACCATGTAGAGCTTACGCTGCGAATCATAGGTAAATACGCCGGTTTTATAGTTGGAGAAGGGCACCTTAATTATAGCCGCTTCCATTCCCGCCGCCGGAGTTCCATCCGCAGCAAAGGCCATTTGGTAACTCCAGTTCTCCTTATGCTCCTGCCGGATGGAGAGACCGGAAATGGTTTTTTCCATCATCTCCCCCGTGGTGACTGCAGTGTGTTCCCGGCTCATGGTCTGTCTGCGGCCCGGATCCCGCCACATCAGGCCGCCTTGGACGCTATTGCTCATATAGGGTCCCCGCACCCCGTCCAGGGAGGTAACCCCCCACTCCTTGATTTTGCCGTAGGCATCCTCTACCCCAGCCACATCGCTGCCACCTGCGTGAATGAAAATGGCATCATGCCCCAATGCCAGTTCCAGAAAGTAGCTGCGGGCCGAACGAATGGAGCCCACGGTTCCCACGTCCTTTACCGACTGATAAAGGCCCAGCATACGGGTAATGCCGCCCTCTTCCAGACATTCATAGATCATGTCCGCCTCGCTTTGTCCCTGCTGAGGCAGAGCCTCTTTTAAATTATTGAGCATAATTGCCACCGGGCGCTTGAGAGGATCCCCATCCTCCATACGCAAACCTGTAAGCGGGTTTGCAGGTCCGGTTGGTTCAGGCTCCGCAGTCGGAACCGGTGTGGGTTCCGGTGTCACCGTAATCGTCGGGACGGGGGTCTGAGTTGGTTCGGTGGTTACTTCTACTCCCGGTTTCCCGCAGGCGGAAAGAAGCAGTGCCAGTGTCAGGCAAAGGGGCAGCAACCGTCTTGTTTTCATAAGCAAGTCCTCCGTTGCGGATTTTTTCCATCATACGCTAAATGACAGGAGCCTGTCAAGGAAAGCCAGCCTTTACATTGGTTTGTAAAGTTCTTGTAAAGTCTATTGACGTTGCATTTTTACTTCTATATACTCCAGATGTGATAATGTGTAGAGATTTTACATAGGGAGCGGAAAAAGATTGAAAATTTCTGATGTTCTTAGCTTGTTGGGCGGTCTGGCCCTCTTTCTGTACGGGATGCAGATGATGAGTTCCGGCCTGGAGGCTGCCGCAGGCAACCGTATGAAGTCTATTTTGGAAAAGCTCACCTCCAACCGTTTTCTGGGCGTGGCTGTCGGCGCTGTTATTACGGCGGTCATTCAGTCTTCCTCTGCGACCACGGTCATGGTGGTGGGCTTTGTCAACTCCGGCATGATGACCCTGCGGCAGGCGGTTTGGATTATTATGGGCGCCAATATCGGCACTACCATCACCGGTCAGCTCATTGCGCTGGACGTTGGTGTGCTGGCTCCGCTGTTTGCCTTTATCGGCGTTGTTATGATTGTCTTTTTAAAAAATCCCAAGATTCATCATTACGGCAGCATTTTGGCCGGCCTGGGCGTATTGTTCATTGGTATGAGCATGATGAGCGGGGCCATGAAGCCCCTGCGTGAGATGGAGGCCTTTGTCAATATCCTCTCCACCTTCTCAAACCCCCTGATCGGCATCACGGCGGGTGCGCTCTTTACCGCCGTCATTCAGTCCTCCTCCGCCTCGGTGGGTATTCTCCAGGCGTTGGCGGTCAGCGGCGTTATTGGACTGGACAGCGCTGTGTTCGTGCTGTTCGGCCAAAATATCGGCACCTGCATCACCGCTGTCCTGGCCTGTATCGGTACCAGCCGCAATGCCAAACGAGCCACCATTATTCACCTGCTTTTCAACGTCTTCGGCACCATCCTATTTACCATTGTCTGCATTACCACCCCCCTTGTTCCGTTTATACAGAGCTTTACAGCCAACCCCGCTGCCCAAATTGCCAATATGCATACTCTCTTTAATATTGTTACCACAGTTCTCCTCCTCCCCATTGGCGGCGAGCTGGTAAAACTGGCAATGCACATTCTGCCCGAACGCAAGCAGGAGCACGAGGCGGGACAGCACCTTGCCTATCTTACCCCCCTGAAAATTAACAAGGATCGCTCCATTGCCATCGGTATGTCAGCCATCTACCTGACCCAGCTCCGGCAGGAAGTTGTGCGTATGCTTTGCAAAGCTAAGGACAACATCAGCCGTGCCTTTGACGCTGTGTTGGCCGCAGACCCCAGCGCCCTGCCCCAAATTGAGGAAACCGAGGCTTATTTAGATTACCTCAACAAGGAAATTTCTCAGTACATTTCCAAGGTTATTGCTCACGAAACCAACGAGCAGGACTCGGCCGCCGTCTCCTCTTTCTTTAAAATTACCGGTAATATCGAGCGCATCGGCGACCACGCCATGAATATTGCCGAGTACACCAAGCTTATGCAGACGGCAGACATTACCTTCTCTGACTCTGCCCGGCAGGAGCTGGTAGACATGCGCGCGGTCTGTCTGGAGGCGTTGGATGCGCTGTCTGCCCCCGATACTACCCCCGTTAAGCTGCTTACCGACGTGGAAACGCTGGAGCAGCGCATTGACGACATGACCGACACCTTCCGCCAAAACCAAATTGAGCGCATGAAAAGCGGCGCTTGCTCGGGCGAGGCCTGTATCCTCTTCTCCGAACTGCTCACCGACTTCGAGCGCATCGGCGACCACGCTCTTAATATTGCCGAAGAGTATGCCGCGGCAGGTGTGTCCGTATAATTTACGCAAGGGGCCGGCATCTGCACAGCAGATACCGGCCCTGTTTTTGTGTAAAGGGCTTAGCAAACTATCCGAATTTTTCTTGTCGCAAAATGCAACATTTCGTGATACAATGGCTTCATTATAAAAAAGGGGGCCGTTTCATGAAGCCCATTGTTGTGTTGACACCGTTGCAGGACATGTGGGAAAAGGCAGAGGAAATTATTCGGGAGCAGGGCTATCACAATGTAGAGGTACTTCCGGGCAGCATGAGTGAGGGTGTTGAGGTGGCTCGAAAGGCTATTGCCCAGGGCGCCGAACTGATTGTCACCCGCGGCGGTACCTACCAACTGGTTAAGGAAGCTTTTCAGGTACCCGCTGTGGAAATTAAAGTTACCGCCTACGACATTCTTCGCAGCTTTGAAAAGCTGGATGATCCCAACGAAACCATTGGTGTTGTCGGTTACACCAATGTGGTGTACGGCTATGACCTGCTGCGTAAGCTGCTGCCCAACCCGGTGGTAAAGGTAGAGCTCAAGCGGGAGAGCGACACCCATGCCGTCATTGAGGAACATAAGCGCAGAGGAATTACTACCTACATCGGGGACGCCAATATTACCCGGGTCATTCGTGAACTTAACTGCAACGGTATTCTCATCCAGTCTCAAAAGGAGTCTATTCACACCGCCATTCAGGAGGCACGGCGTATCTATCGCGCTACCATGGAAGAAAAGCGCCGGGCACAGCAAATTGCCACCATCACCGATTTCGTCCATGACGGTATTATCGCCATTGACGAGAACGAAAAGATTACGGTGTACAATCATACCGCGCAGAAGGTATTCCGTGTGCCCCGGGAGCGGGCGCTGGGCCAGACCATCTCTAACGTGGTATCGAGCACCCGCCTGCCTGAAATCTTGCAAACCGGAAAGTCAGAGCTGGGCGCACTGCAAACCGTCCACGACGCAAAGATTATTACCAACCGGGTACCCATCCTGGTGGATGGCGAGGTAAAGGGCGCGGTGGCTACCTTTCAGGAGGTGGCTGAGGTGCAAAGCATGGAGCAGACCATCCGCCGCTCCATGAACGAGAAGGGCTTTGTGGCACGGTACACCTTTGACGACATTGTGCACGTCAGCACCAAAATTGCCGACTGCATCAAAACAGCCGAAAAATACGCCCAGTATGACACGCCGGTTCATATCTGCGGTGCTTCCGGCGTGGGAAAGGAACTTTTTTGCCAGAGTATGCACAACAGCAGCAGCCGTCGAAGCGGTCCCTTTGTGGCCATCAACTGCGCCGCCATTGCTCCCTCACTGATCGAAAGTGAGTTTTTTGGCTATGACGAGGGCTCCTTTACCGGTGCAAAGCGCAAGGGCAAGCCCGGTGTATTTGAGCTGGCCCACAACGGCACCCTGTTTTTGGACGAAATCAGTGAAATACCCATGGAGCTTCAAGGTCGTCTGCTCCGTGTTCTCCAGGAGAAGCAGGTTATGCGGGTGGGCGGCGATAAGATTATTCCTGTGGACGTGAAAATTATTACCGCCTCCAACAAGTACCTGAAGCGAGAGATGCAGGAGGGCAAGTTCCGAAAGGATTTGTACTACCGAATCAATGTTCTTTCCCTGCGGATTCCCCCCCTAGACCAGCGGCGGGAGGACATTTTACCTCTGGCCCGGTACTTTATCGAAAAATACGCCGAAAAGTATACCGTTGCCCCCCTTACTCTTACACCGGAGGCCGAGACCCTTCTGCTCGGGCGCAGCTATGAGGGCAATATCAGGGAGCTGGAGGGACTTATGGAACGGTGCGTCATCACCGCCTCTCTGGAGGGGCTTTGGGAGGGGAACCACCCTACTGCCTCCCCTTTCCCCCACCTGCGGGCAAACCAGGCTGTTGACCTGCGCGCTATGGAGGATTGGTACATCAGGGAAATTTATCAGCAGACGGGAGGAAACATTCAAAAAACCTGCGAAATACTGCAAATCAACCGCTCCACCCTTTGGCGCAGGTTAAAGGAACCGCAGATGCAGACTTGATTTATCGGTGCATATCGCAACACCATTGTTGCAATATGCACCGATTCCAATTGTAGAATTTATAAAATTGCTGGTATTACAGCAATTACAGACTTGGCACGCATTTTGCTCATATCATAATGCGTGTGGCCTGTGGTAATACAGGCGCAAAGAATATTAGGAGGGAAAGACACATGAAAATCCTAAAGTACGTCAAAAAAGTCCCCGGCGGTCTGATGATCGTCCCCCTGCTCCTGGGCGCTGCCTTCAACACCTGGTTCCCCGGTCTCATCACGCTGGGCGGAGCGGGCACCTTCACCGCCTACCTCTGGAAGTCGGGCGCAATGCCCATTCTGGCCGTGTTCCTGTTTTGTAACGGCACACAGATCAATGTGAAAAAGGCCGGTATTCCTCTTGCTAAGGGCGTCACCCTGACCGCCGTCAAGGTCGGCCTCGGCATTCTGCTGGGTCTGCTGGTCAACACCATTTTTGGGCCTGCCGGTGTTCTCGGTATTGCTCCCCTGGCCATCGTGGGCGCTATCTCCAACTCCAACGGCGGTCTGTACGCCGCTCTGGCCGGTGAGTTCGGTGACTCCACCGACGTAGGCGCCGTATCTATTCTCTCCATTAATGACGGCCCCTTCTTCACCATGGTCGCTCTGGGTGCTACCGGCATGGCCAACATCCCCGTGATGACTCTGGTCGGCTGTGTGCTCCCCATCGTGGTGGGCTGCATCCTGGGTAACATTGACGAGGACATCCGCAAGTTCTGTGCTCCCGGTGCTACCATGATGATCCCCTTCTTCGCCTTCCCCTTGGGCGCAGGCCTTACCTTTACTAACGTGATTAAGGCCGGTGGCCCTGGCATCATCCTGGGCGTTATTTGCACTGCCGTTACCGGTCTGGCCGGCTACCTGGTGTACAAAATTGCCCGCGTGAAGCGTCCTCAGGTTGGCGCCGCCATCGGCACCACCGCCGGTAACGCCGCCGCTACCCCTGAGGCTGTTGGTCTTGCCGACCCCGCGCTGGCTGTAATTGCCGCCACCGCTACCGTGCAGATTTCTGCTGCCATCATTGTTACTGCCCTGCTCTGCCCCCTGCTGGTCACCTTCCTTGACCGCATCGAGCGCAAGAATCACCCCGAGCGCTATGTCGACGACGTGAAGGTTGCCGTGGACGCCGGTGAGCGCGGCGAGCAGCTGTAAGAAAATTCACTTAAAAACGGGGGCAAAGCCAGTGAACAGATACCTCATTGTTGCCGATGATTTTACCGGAGCAAATGATACCGGCGTGCAGCTCAAGCGCCGCGGAATACCGACAGGCGTGGTTTTCTCCAGTGCCTTTATTCGGCCGGAGGGCTCCTTTGTGCTGGACACCGAGTCGAGAGCCATGACTCCGGACGAGGCTTACGCCGCCGTGACGGCTGGTCTTGACGGCGTGGATTTGACCGCCTTTGACCGTGTGGTAAAGAAGGTAGATTCCACCCTGAGGGGCAGCGTGGCCAGCGAAATCAAGGCCGTCGATGACCGCTACGGCAGCGAGCTTGTGGTCTTTGCCCCTGCTCTGCCCGATTTAGGCCGTACCACCGTGAATGGCGTACATTGTTTAAAAGGCGTACCCATTACCGAAACCGAGCTGTCCAAGGACCCCAAAACCCCTGTGACCGAGGACAATCTCACCCGACTGCTAGAGGCCGTTTATGACGAGCCTGTGTGCCACATCCCCCTGGACAAAGTGTCCGGGGGCGATGTGGACTTCTCAAATGGCCGCGTGTTTACCTGTGACGCTGTCACCAATGCCGACCTGCAGTCTATAATTAAGGCGGCTGCTGCAACCGGAAAGCGCACCCTATGGGTTGGAACTGCCGCCCTGGCTGACCATCTGCTGGGCGCGGAGGTCAACATGCCCCCTGCCATGGCTGTGGTAGGCAGCGTCAGTTCGGTCTCCCGCGAGCAGGTGCACTTCGCCATCAAGGAAGGGGTTACGCTGGTCAGCATCCCCATTCCGGAGCTGCTGGAGGGAACACTGACCCCTGAGGACTTTGTTTCGCAGGCCGGAGCCGTATTAGCCGGAGGCAAAGATGTGCTGCTGGCCTCCAGTGCCTCCTGCGACCGTGCCGAGCTGGAGCGCTCGGCCGCTGTGGGGGCAAAGCTCCATATGACCCTGGAAGAAGTCAGCGGATATACTCAGCGCATGTTAGGTAAAATTGCCCTGGCGGTACTGGAGCGGCATAAGCTCTCAGGCGTATTCCTCACCGGCGGTGACACCGCTTTGGGTTTCTTTTTGGAGGCGCATAGTCTCGGCTCGGATATTGTTACAGAAATTGCCGTCGGCATTCCCATGACGCGTCTGGCCGGCGGCCCCCATGCGGGACTGAAGGTGGTTACCAAGGCGGGCGCCTTTGGCAAGGAGGACGCAATTACCTTTTCTCTCAGAAAACTCAAGGAAGTGATTCCCACATGATGCGGTTCGGCATTACCATGGGCGACCCATGCGGTATCGGCCCGGAGATTACCCTCAAGGCGCTGCGCACCCGCCCTGCATACTTAGACCGCTGTGTTGTGTTCGGCAGCGCCGCTTTACTGGGTCTTTATAACGAGCGATTTGACCATGGCTTTCGGCTGCTCGTCATTGAGAACGCCGACCAGGCACAGCCCGGCTGTCTCAATATTGTTGACCCCTCCCCCATCGCACTGGACGATATTACCGTGGGCAAGGTCAGCCCCACCGGCGGCAAGTGCGCCTTTCTCTATGTAAAGGCCGCCATTGACGCCGCTTTGGCCGGACAAATTTCCTCGGTAGTTACCGCCCCCCTGAACAAAGAAGCACTGCACCTGGCCGGTTACCACTATGCCGGTCACACCGAAATTTTTGGCGAATTCGCCCATGGCGAGCACTACGCTATGCTCCTGTGGAGCGAAAAGCTCAAGGCCATCCACGCAACCACCCACGTTTCCCTGCGTAATGCCTGCGACCTGTGCACCAAGCAGCGAGAGGTCGACGTCATTCGCCTGGCACACCAGACGCTTAAAAAGGTGGGCTATGAAAATCCCCGCATTGCCGTGGCCGGACTTAACCCCCACGCCGGGGAAAACGGTATCTTCGGGGACGAGGAAATCCGTGAAATTGCCCCCGCCGTCGAGCAGTGTAAGTCCGAGGGTATTCTTGTTACCGGCCCCGTGCCGCCGGACACCGTGTTTCTCCGGGCGGTGAAGGGGGAGTTTGACATTGTGGTGGCGCAATACCACGACCAGGGCCACATCCCCTTAAAAATGCTGGCCTTCGATACCGGCGTAAATATTACCGTGGGGCTGGATGTCATCCGTACCTCGGTCGATCACGGCACCGCCTTTGACATTGCCGGAAAAGGCATTGCAAAAGAGGACAGCCTGCTCCAGGCCATTGAAATCGGAGAGCGACTTTAAAAAAGAAAAATCTACTTCCATAGGAGGTCATTTATATGCCCGTTATTCAGTTTCCCTACGGCAAAGAAACCCTGAGCCTTGATATTCCCCAGGAGCGCTTTACCGCCGAGCTGGTGTCCGAAATGCACCACTACAAGCCCGCCCTCTCCCAGGAGGAGCTGGTGCGTGAGGCGCTGGAGCACCCCTATGGCACACCCAAGCTCTCGGTGATGGCCGAGGGCAAGAACAAGGTGGTCATTATCGCCAGCGACCACACCCGCCCCGTCCCCAGCAAAATCATCATTCCCCAGATGCTGGCCGAGATTCGCAAGGGCAACCCCAATGCCGACATTACCCTGCTTATCTCCACCGGCTGCCACCGTGAGACCACCAAGGAGGAACTCCTCAATAAGTTTGGCCCCGAGATTATGCAGAGCGAGAAGATCGTGGTACATGACTGCGACGACACTGCCAATCTGGTCAGTCTCGGCAAGCTCCCCTCCGGCGGTGAGCTGATTCTCAATCGTTTGGCTGTGGAGGCCGACCTGCTGGTGTCCGAGGGCTTTATCGAGCCCCACTTCTTCGCCGGCTTCTCCGGTGGGCGCAAGAGCGTGCTGCCCGGTGTGGCAAGCCGCAAGACGGTTATCTACAACCACAACGCCGAGTTCATTGCCTCCGACCGCGCCCGCACCGGTATCGTGGACGGCAACCCCATCCACATCGACATGCTCTACGCTGCCCGCACCGCCCGTCTGGCCTTTATCTGCAACGTGGTCATTAACTCCGATAAAAACGTCATCCACGCGGTGGCCGGTGATGTAGACCAGGCGCATATTGCCGGACGTGAGTTCCTCTGCTCCAAGTGCAAGGTGGACTCAGTCCCCTCCGACATCGTCATCTCCACCAACGGCGGCTACCCCCTGGATCAGAACATCTACCAGTCCGTGAAGGGTATGACGGCCGCAGAGGCCACCGTCAAGGAGGGCGGAGTTATCATCATGCTCTCCAAGTCCAATGACGGTCATGGCGGTGATGAATTCTTCAAGACCTTTGCCGAGGAAAAGGATTTGAATCGCATGATGGATACCTTCATGGCAACCCCCAAGGAGCAGACCCGCATTGACCAGTGGCAGTCCCAGATTTTTGCCCGTCTGCTCATGAAGGCCACCGTCATTTTTGTCTCCGACGCCCCCGACGAAGTCGTCGCCGACCTGCACATGGTGCCTGCCCACTCGCTGGAGGAGGCCGTGAAAAAGGCTGAAGAGCTTTTGGGGAATCCCAAGGCGACCATCTGCGCCATCCCCGACGGTGTTTCCGTTATCGTCATTTAAATCCTAATAAGGGCGTGCTGCGGCGCGGAACGGTCAAGACTGCTGTCGTGGTCTTGACGCGACCACAGCCTGCATCGCGCCCTTATTTTAAACCGGAGGTTACCATGAAAAAAGTTGTTTTGATTCCCGATTCCTTCAAGGGCACCCTCTCCTCTGCCCGCATCTGCGAAATTATCGGCGGAAAGGTAACACAGCATTTCCCCGGCTGTCAAGTGGTCTCTATCCCCGTAGCCGACGGCGGCGAGGGCAGTGTAGACTGTTTTCTCACCGCACTGGGCGGCGAAAAGGTGCAGGTCACCGTTAAGAACCCCTATTTCGAGGATATGACTGCCTTCTACGGTCTGATTGACAACGGCGAGACCGCCGTTATTGAAATGGCCGCCTGCGCCGGTCTCCCTCTGGTCGAGGATCGCAAGAATCCCTGCAAGACCACCACCTTCGGTGTGGGTCAGCTTATTCTGGACGCTGCAAGCCGGGGCGTGAAGAAAATTGTCGTGGGTCTGGGCGGCAGCTCCACCAACGACGGCGGCTGCGGCGCGGCTGCCGCCGTGGGCGTGCGCTTTCTAAATGCACGTGGCGAGGAATTTGTCCCCACCGGCGGAACCACCCACGAAATCGCCAAAATCGACATGTCGGGGCGCAGCAAGGCGCTGGACGGCATTGAAATCGTCACCATGTGCGACATTGATAACCCCATGTACGGCCCCACCGGCGCAGCCCATATCTTTGGGCCGCAGAAGGGCGCCGACCCATCCATGGTGCTTTTTCTGGACGAGGGCATCAAGCACCTGGGTGATGTGATGAAGAAAGACCTTGGCATGGACCTCGCCGCCATGCCGGGCACCGGCGCTGCCGGTGCTATGGGTGCAGGCATGGTGGCCTTCTTCTCCTCCCGGCTTCAGATGGGCATTGAAACCGTGCTGGACACGGTGCGCTTTGCCGAGGTCATTGCCGACGCGGACATGATTTTTACCGGCGAGGGTAAGCTCGACCACCAGAGCCTGCGGGGTAAGGTGGTCATCGGCGTTGCCAAGCGAGCCAAGGCGCAAAATGTCCCCGTTACCGTCATCGTGGGCGGCGCAGAGGCAGACATTGACGCAGCGTACGACATGGGTGTTTCGGCAGTCTTTTCCATTAACCGCCTGCCCGAGGACTTCTCCGTGGCTCGCCACAAGAGCGAGGAAAATCTGGCGCTTACCGCCGACAATATCCTGCGGCTAATGAAGACCGTCCAAAAGGCCTAAGGAATCGCTCATTTAATCCCGCCGCATGTCTTGGCGGCATCTTTTCCGCCCGGACTAGATAGTGTTGACATGAGTTGAGAGCGCCAGATTTTGAGCAGTTTTTTTGCCTGGCAAGGCAAAAATTTGCAGCACTCCTTGGTGGAATGCAAAAATTTTTAACGCTGGCAGGCGAAAAAACTGCCAAAAGATGGCGGTCGAGCGCTCGTTTCAACACTATCTAAGCCAAAAATCCACACGACTAGATTTCATCAGAGCCTTTCTAAAGCCAAAACACCTCCTGAGCATACCCGCGCCGGGTATGTAACAGGAGGTGTTTCTTTTTGTGGACAGCTCTATTTGCAATCCTTGCACGGCTCACAGGAATCACAACACCGCTCAAGACTCTCCAGCTTACAGCAGAGAAGCTGTTCCAAAAAAACAGCTTTAGAAAGCGTCTTGTTAACGGAATCATTAACGGCGAGCAGCTGGCAGGTGTCGTCTGCGGTGGCCACGGCTTTTTGAATTTTTTCTCCCTCTGCATTGAGTATGTGAGCCAGTGCCGCTTCTATCAGTGCGATGGATTCCAGCACATCATTACAGGCATCGTGACAGGGCTTGGGGCAGGGACAGCTGCGGCACAGTTCATAGTTGCAGGGGCAGATAGTATCGCACACCGCGTCACAGTTTAAAACATAGTCGCAGAGATAAGGATAGGCACAGTGCTTCGTGCGCAGCACACAGAAATGGCAGTGGCAAAAATCCTTGACACAAGGCCAGAACACGGCACCTTCCAGTTCAAAATCGCAGGGCACGGGATATTTATAGTGTAGCTCACCGCAATGGGAATATAGGCGAATACTGCTTCTGTCATCCTCCATACAATAGCAGAGGATGTAGGGGCATAGAGACAAGACTCCTAAAAACCACTCATGCTTCGCCGTTATTATGGTTTCCGCCTCACCGGGATAGTCGGGACTGACGCGCACAATACCGTCGGCAAAGCAAACCAGCAGGCTGTGTCCGCAGCAGTCGTAGGACACACCGGTAATACTCCCCGGACGGTTATCGGGGCCGCGCAGCGCAATGCAGTCGATTTCCTCCAGGCATTCATTAAGCCGATAGAGTGTGGACAGATTTCCTTCCGCCGCTGCCCAGAAGCAGTGCCGATCTAAATCATAGCAAAGAGCACTGTACGCCCTGCGCGTTTCAAAGCACCGTTCCTGTGCAAAGCAAGCGCTTAGCTGTAAGATTTTACACTCGCAGCGGACAGTGAGGTAAAAATGACATCCGTCATAGGCAAGACCCCGATACCGCTCACAGCAAGGAGATGGCAGCGGAGTTTCTGATTTCCGTTCAAACATAATGGAGGTACTCCTTTGAAAGTAATGGTTCCTGCTTCTCCATTATATGTCAGAATGTCTTTTCTTGCTCAACCGAAAGTTGCCCTGCACGTTCGGCTTTGACCGTCCGGCACCAGCGTCTGCACATTTGCACCGCTTACGTCATAGTCTGCTTTTATGGAACAGCCGGCTCACCGTGAGGTGTGAGCCGGCTGTTTGTATAGCCTACACTTTACGGGTTTTCCGTACCCCAGCAGCCGCACTCAAAGTCGCAGCTGACAATGGAGAGTTTTTCATGCAAAACCGATTCCAGCAAAGAAATGGCATTGGTGGTTTCCGTTACGGATTGATTAAAGTCCATAAGGTCCAAATTGGATAGCTGCATTTTTAGGGCCTTTTGCAATTTCTCTCCCTCGGCGTTTAAAATGTGGGACAGCGCTGCCTGCTCCAGTGCCACCGACTCAATCACATCGTTAATGGCCTGGTGGTAGACACTCTTTTTCGCCACCTTAACCGTCACGGTTTTCGTGACTTTTTGCCCACCCTTGCTGATTGCCTGATAGGTGACACTGTAAAGCCCGGGCACGTCGACATTGACGTTATTCTGAATCACAGTCACCGGAACAGGATTTCCTTTACAGTCGGTTGCACTTACTCCCAACATGGGATCAAATGGGTCCCCCTCATAAATGCAGCGGTTTTTGGCATAGATGGTGATGGGGCAGAGAATGCCTGCGTCAATGGTAAGATTACTGCCGCCGGGAGTGGTGACGCAGAACATCGCAGTTTTACCGGTCAAGGGATTGGCCTTGGAGTTAATGGTAGGATCTGTGCCCGCATTTTGAATGGTAAAGGCATAATTTGCAGGCAGAAGGAACTTCACCACATAACAGCCGGGGTCCTTGTTGGTAAAGAGATAGTAACCCGGGCTGCCGGTGATTGTATTCGCCGTGACGGTAGAGTCCAGCAGCGCTGTTCCTGTGCTGTCATAAAGCTGCACTGTTACGCCGTTGACACCGGGCTCACCGGGGTCTTGGATGCCATTGCCGTTAAGGTCTTCCCACACATAGTCGCCAATGGTAATTTTGCCGGCAGGCTGCTTTACCTGAACGCCTACCTTTTCAGGTTCTACCGGCAGAAGATTTGTCAGCACACCGGCTTGGTTAAAATAGAAGGCATTGAGCGCAAAGCTGTTCCACGCCACAAGGCCCTGCGGTACACCCACGGGAGCCACGCCGCCCATGTGGATGGTCAGCGCTTGACCGGGATGGAGGAGTGTGTTCACACTCTTAATTTTTACCGACTTGACTGTGGTCATATCGGCGGGCGGAACGAGCGTCCAGTCGTTTACGGTGCCGATGGTACCGGTACCTGTGGCGTCGAAGCGCACGGGGTCGCTGCTGAAGGAATACCATACCTGCAACTGCGGGGGCGGGTCTCCCGTGACCGGGGGTGCGACGGCGGCAGTTACCGCGCCTGTAATATAAACGGGGAATTGAGACAGCCGCGGGGTGTTCGAGATAACGCCGGTGTCTCCAATATAGGGCAGAATGTCGACAATCTCAAAGGACTCGATATCCACGTTACCGATGTTAGAGACGGTAAGCTTATAGTCTACCGCGCCGCCCTGGGTGGTGTTGCCCACTTCAGGCTCCTCCGTATAGTCGGTATCCAGTTCACCCTTCACCTTTTTATCCGAGGCAAGGCTGGTGGCAAAGTTAATGGAATTGACAACCGGATAAGTCTGGTATAAGGTCTCATTGGTAATGCCGTCCGCATCCGCGTCAATGACATCGGGAAATCGGTTGGCCGGAGAGGTTCCGGCAGGAACCGTGGTAAGGCCCTTGTTGCCGAAAATCATGGTATTGGTGATGGTTCCGGTAGCCCCTACCTTCACGGTTACATCGAAACCTACATACAGGGCGCTGCGCTGGAGCACGGAGAAGCCGCTGAGCGTAAAACGCACTAGGGTTCTGCCGCTGCCGTTATAATTGGGGATGACGTTGATAACCGGCACGGGGATGGGGCCCGGATTGCCGGGTCTGGTGTAGTAGGCGTAATTGTCAAAATAGTCGCTGTAAGCAATCTGCCAGTTTCCGGCGTAATCCACTTCGGGAGGAAGCAGGTCGACCACCACAGGGTTATCAATTTGCGAATCCCAACTGCTGACAGCCCCTTGGTAACGGATGGTTTGCGTGGGAACCACGTTATAGTTGGGGCTATTTGTCTTGTAGCCGGAAATACTGGCGGTACCGTTTAGCAGCGTTGTGACGGTTGCGGTGTGTGTTTCGGGCACGCCCCCCACGCTGTAATTGAGATTCACCTTGTTGATCGTGCTTGCTTCTGTGGTATAGGGATCAACCACACCTACCAGCCGGGGCGGCTCATATTGCTGTAAGCCTTCCTCTACCACAGGGAACTGCCAACGGACTCGAGTGACCTTACCGCCCACACCGGTCAGGTCAAGATAGGTCCAGGTATTAGGGTTGTTATACGGGAATGTGGTGGCCCCGACAAACGTGCCGCTTCCATCGATTTCATAATCAAAGGTATAGCTATAATTGGGAAAAATATTGACTACCGGAATATAAAAGCTACCGGGGAACACCTTTTGCAAAATGACCTCTGGTGGAATTTCGTCAATCATGACCATATTATTAATGGTTCCGTTGCTGGGATTAGAAAAATAGAGATCATAGTCAATGTCGTTGCCGGCCTTGGAATAGGATGGGCCGTATTTTCCTATCTGTGCGTCTGGGCTAAGGGCAGTGACAGTGGTCGTCTGACTGGCGGGCGCTTTATCAACTCCGCCTACTTTCCAGTTTGCGGTATTGGTGATTTGGGTGTTAGGCGGGACTGTTGGGGAAATAATCACCTTAAAAATCATATAATAAGCTGTGCCGTGATAGTTTAGGATGTTAAAGGTCACTGTGTTACCGACCACTACGCCGTTTGCATCGGCTGAAGGGTCTGTGCCGCTCCAATCAATGCCGTAAGGAACAAAGTTGGGGGCAAAGGACATACCGGCGGGGAGCGTGTCGGTTACCGTTACGTTGGAGATAGGCACACCGGCATCCCCGGTGTTGGTGAGGCGCAGAAGATAGATGGCGCTGCCGCCGGGGGCGGGCTGATTGCTTGCGGGAATGGGCATGACTTTGTCGAGGCTCCAGATCGGTGTGAGTTGGAGCGTAACAGGAGGAGATTTTACCGTGGAAACCATGCCGCCGTTTACATACAGGTCATAGTCTCCCTGATAAACAGTGCCGCTGGGAGTACCGACTTTAAACTGCGCCGTATAGGTGAGAACGATGGCCTGCCCCAAGTCCGTGATTGCACCAAAGTCAAAAATGAGCTCGGTGCTTCCGTCCGGCAAATGATTGTGAAACACATTTTGCAGCGGAGGGACAATGGGCGGTTCAGTATAGGTGATATAGCTCGGTAACGTGGTAATGATTTGTGCCGAGTTAATGGCGCCGACAATACCATTAAAGCTAGCGTTCATAGTGATGTTAAAGGGATTATATTTAACCGTTGCCTGGTCTACGGTTACTAATATTTGAGGCATGAAGTTACACCACTTTCATGATCTGATTTGTCCCTTTCCGTCTGCATAGGGGACAGTACATTTTATGGGGCATATGATAAATAGGTTCTTTCATCGCCGACACAATATGACTTTTCTCCAGGCTTGTACTTTTCTTTTTCTCAACACATGATACCCTCGATTGACAGCGTACAACACGGTTTTTAGACACATGGCCGTGCTTCAGCGGCTGAGGTGTACTGCACTTTGTAAGCTGAGGGTAAAATCGGCTGTGGAAAATAAGTCTCCACAGCCGATTTTATAAATACAATTGATTAGCAGGTCGGGCAAATATCGCACGCAACCATTTCGAGCTTTGCTTGCAGCACCATCTCGAGGCGAGTGGCTGCATTTACCATCGACTGCACGGATTTATTAACGCAGAGCAACTTGTCAGCGGTAATGCCCTCCATTTTAATAGCCGCCTGCAGTTTTTCTCCCTCGGCGTTAAGGATATGAGAAAGAGCCGTCTCTTCCAAAGCAACGGACTGAATAAGATCCGTAACCGCCTGGCTTCGAGTGGTGGTGCTTGCTGTAATTACTGGCATAGACATGGTTGTTCCTCCTGATTAGGTTTGTATTGTGGTCCATTCTATTCTATGTGGCATGTCGTACTGTGTGTAGCGATTCACGGCAGAAACATACGACTTTCTCCACACTCACATAATATACAGCGTATAACAAAGATGTTACACGTTTTTTATCCCTTAAGCACGAAGTCTGTCACAAAAAATGTTCGTCCGTATCACCTGTTTATAATTACCGGATAGATCTGTGGGCTCGCGGAGGAAAAACAGAACACAAAAGTGAAAACCAAAGCAAGCGGAACGTGGAATACAGCACGGAGAACGATGGCGGCGCAAGCCAAAAAGCATAGGGTGGGCAAGGATCACCTTGCCCACCCTAAATAAAGGTAGATTACTTCACTTGATTTTTCACAAAACGCTCCAGCATTGCTGCAACTTCCGCTCTCGTGGCATTGCCCTGGGGATTGAGCTTACCGCCGTTGCCCTGGAGAATCCCGGTGGATACTACCCATTCCATGGCCTCCGTGGCAAAACCGGAAATACCGGCGGCGTCGGTGAACTTATCCATGTCGGCCGCAGTCTTTTCGGCCTTGGCATAGCGGTAGAGCATAACAGCCAGCTGCTCACGGGTGATGCTTGCCTCGGGTGCTGCGCCGTCGCTGACGCCCTGCTCCTTGGCCCACTGGGCACCCTTGCTGTACCAGGTCTCCCCGCCGGTGGTGTCCTGACCGTCCAGACGAGCCAGAACGGTCACCAGCATTCCGCGGGTCATCCCGCCCATGGGGCTAAAGCTATTATTGCCGGTGCCGGTGAACAACTCGCGGCTGGCGACAAACTGCACCGCGTCCGCCGCCCAGTTGCCGCTTGCCACATCGGCAAACGACTTGCTGTTGTCCACGATTTTCAGGGTTGCGCCCTCGGTGATAATTACGCTCACACCGCCGTTGGTGGTTACAGAGCTCTTGACAATTTCCTCGGTGCCGTCGGCCTTCACGATAACGGCTACGGTGCCGGGAGTCATGTTCTTGGCAGGGATGGTCACCTTGGCGCTCTCCTCGCCAGCGGGTAGAGTCACCTTGCTCAGGCCGTCCTTGCTGGTGGTAATCACCTTGGTGCCGTCAGGGTAGGTGGTGGTGGCGATGCTCTCCCCCGTCTTCTTGTCGGTCACCGTCTTGGTAGTAGATCCGTCCTCGTTTTTGGTTGTTGTGGTGGTTGTGGTGCTGACAGATCCGGAGCTAGGCGGCGTAACGGGGGCGCTCTCACTGGTGGCTTCTGCCGAAACAGTGCTGCCAGCAGGGACGGTTGCGGTGACGTAGCTGACGGTAACTCCGTTTACATCCTTCTGCCGAGTCTTTACATAGCTGCCGTCCACCAGAATACCGGGATATTCGCCATAGAAGCGGATTTCCCACTCCAGCGGTTTGGCAGCGTCATTGTGCAGGGTGGTGGCGGTGAGACTGCTGTGGGTAAGGTCGATGCTGTGCTCACCCATCTGAATGTACTTGACCGCCACATTGCCAACCTCGGCGGGCAGGCGTGGCGCGGTGGCAACCTTGTGGTTGTAGGCGTCGGCCTCCATGCCCATCATCCCCTCAATGGTGTGGGTGAGGAAGGTGTACGAAATTTCGGGATAGTCGCCGTTGGTGCCCTGTATAGGACGCTCGTGTGGGTTATCCTTGATGCTGACGATGTACTTCATGTACTTCCACGCCTCGTCGGCACGGTTATAGGGGAAGAAGGTGTCGGGCAGATACGTCCACGCCTCCAGGTTGCTTGGGGAACCGCTGGCGCTTCCGATTTTGTCTCCAACCTGCGCTACGATAAAATCCAGATAAGCGTCGTTCCTGGTGCCTGGCTCAGTAATGAGCTTCATAGGCATAAACCAGCTGTTTTCCTTGCCAAAGTCGTAGTATTTTTTACTGTTGTCCTTGTCCAGAGCCCGGGCATAGATAGCCTCATCCACGCCCTCCACCACGCTCCACTCCTCGTTGAAGTAGCGCTTCAGCTCGGTGGCCTTGGCAAACCACTCCTCACTCTTGGCCGTTTCTCCCCGCTCGCGGAGCATGGCTGCATAAGCCAGTGTGGCCTGATACTGGGAACCGATGGCGTCGCCCGCCTCGATAATGGGCTCGTTCCCCCGCTCATTATAAGAGCAGGAGCCCTGGAAAATGCCCTTTGCGGTGCCCTCGGCAACGCCGTTCTCGTTGCTGTCGTGAAAGGCCACATAGTCAGTCATCACCTTGGTATAGAACTTCCACATGGTGGGGTCTTCAATATAGCGGCGGTCACCACTCCAGAGGTACTGCTTGTATGCCTTTTCCACCAGTTCAAACTGGGCGGGCACCTCACGGACGAAGGAACTGTCGCTTTGATAGTCCAGCTTATAAATGGAGCCGTCAAAGTTAAAGGCCCAGCCGGTATACCACTTGCGCCCAAAGCTGGCAAAGTCGGCAAAGGTATGGAACATATTCCAGTTTTCGTCCCAGAGACCCACAATCTGCGCACCCACCGCCTGATGGACAAAGTCGCGGCTGTAAAAAGCTGTGCGGTCGTAATAGCCCGCCCAATAGGAGGGGATATATTCTACCGGACCTGTTCCCGCACCGTATTCCGATTTGTTAATTAGACCGCTTTTGCCGGTCATAACAAATTGGTCGGTCTTCTGCACCGCCCAGTTAAAGTTCTCCTCCAAAATTTTGTTGTCTGAGGAGAGCACCAGTCGCTTCTCATTCACTGTTACAGTGACCGTCCACTCGACGCTGGTTTCGCCATTTGTGATGGTGAAGGTTACAGGCTTGGTAAAGTCCACCACGGTACCTGAAGCCGGGGTAATGGACGCGCCCTCGGATACGGCGGCTGTTACCTCCAGCGCGGTCACATTGGTGCCGTAAGGCACGGTCACCGCAATGGTTTTTTCTGTGCCATTAATTGTGCAGGTCGCCTGGTTTTCCAGCGAAAAGTCATGGAGCGCCACAAACTCGGGCAGGCTCTCCTGGTCTAAATAAAGGATTTGGAAGTCGTCGGCATCAATCTGAGCGCAGCCCTCAGCGCCCATGAGGAAGAATTCCACCCTGCTGCCACCCTCTACCGCGAATTTGGGCAGCTCCACAAAGCGATAGGTACCCGAGGTGTTGGGTAGGTCGATGACCGAGAGCACCTCTCCCCCGGTGGTGCGGATTCCCAACTTACCCAGTGCAGAGGTCGTCTTAATCCATGTTCCTGCCTTGTAATTGGCACTGACGGGGAGCGTGGCGATGTAGTACACCTCGGCGTCCACCTCGGCGGCGGGTATACGGGCAAAACGGAATCCATTCCGGGCAGCGCCTTTGCTGTTGGGCATTGTGCCGCCATTCTTGGTGCTCCATCCAACGGGTTCCTTGTTGCTGGCCTCAATGTCCAGGCTGGGATTGCGGACATAATTGATGACCACAGGTCCTTGAGCAGCAGAGCACACAGGGTCGCCGTCCAGACCGTATACGTCAGACGGGGTTACCTCAACCTTGATATATTTCCCCGCCATTGCGTCGGTGAGTACCAGCGAGGATGCAACTTCGTCCGGGATGGGTGCATACTCGCCCTGCTCGGTATCCGCCATCAGCCAGCGCAGCTTTGTATTGCCCTCGGTCTGACCTTTGTCAGGATCACTGAAGCTGTATGTGCCCACAAGGGACTGTCCCGAATGAAGGATGCCGCTGAACGCCACGCTGGACGCCACAGGTTTTGCGTTGGGAATGGAGGTTAAATCCAGCGTGAGAGTAGCCTCGGTCACGGCGCTGGCATTGGAAATTGCAATGTTCATTTTGCTGCCAATGCTTGCTGCATTTGTTTGAATGGTAATTGTCTTGGTTGTACCCTGAGTCACGGTTTCGGTCTTTCCCCCCACTGTAACCACAGCATTCTGTACCCCCGCAGTTACACCGGCTTTAAAGATATACTTTCCATCCCAGGGCAGACGGACAGAAACCGTTCCGTTTGTAAGCTCCGTTTGCTTTAACAGGTTATAGAACACACCGGCAAAGTCGTAGACCAGCGATAAATCATCGCCATTTGTCCATGATGCGGTGCCGCCTTTGCTGTAAATACGCAGGATATCGCCCTGCTTGGCCTCGATCGCCTCGGGCTGATGGGCAACTGCATAAGTACTGCCGTTGGGAAGGGTCAGCTTCTGCTCTGTGCCGGCAGTTGTATTTTTGATTCCGAAGGTTGTGTTCGCGCCGCCCGTTGCAATAAAGGCAGACGCTTTGTACCAGCCGTTATAGGGCGCCACAATTTCCTGATAGAGGCCATTGCTTGAACCTCCGTCCAAAAAAAATCCTTTTGTTCCGCTATGGGGATTGTTGCCCTGTATACCTGCGCCGTTACCAGCAGGCATCCCATTGTTTTGGTTGTTTTCAAAGTACCAGCCGGTTCCGCTATCCTCAAAGCTCGGGTTGGTCAGCAGATTTCCGCTATACACCGGCCCCGGCTCCACATAGTTGGTATCATAGAGCAGCAAATCATCACCGTTAATGTACCCACCGGTAGCACCACGGGTTACATAGAGCTCCACCACGTCATCCTTGGCAAGAGAATGCACCCCTAAGTCCACGGTGGCATAACTCAAATTTTGTGCGACAGCCGTCTCCCGAATGACCGCGCCGCCTTTATAGCGGATGCCGAATTTGCAGTCCACAGCCGCGTTAGGGGTCTTCATTTTGCCTTCTATTTGATAGGTGCTGGTGGCGGGAATGGTGATTTCCTGCACCATGCTGCCACCTGAATTCAGATAAAAGTGTCCGCTTGCCACACCACCCTCGGAGAAACTCCAGTCCACGACACTGTCAAAGCCCGAGTTTTTGACCAAATTGGGGCCATAGCTGCCGCTGCCGGGCATCGGCGCTGCCACAACCGCCGCACGCAGCCCGGACTGCAGTGCCGCAATCGCCTTTAAATCATCTGCGTGATAAAAATATTCACTCGGAACCGTAGCTGTATCTGTCGTTACGCCGCTCTGATTATACTTTTTGGTTAGGAGCGGAGTGACCTGATTCATAATTTCCTTTAATTTGTCCAGCTCTCCCGGCTTGTAGGACGCACTATGATCCATAATGGCCTTACCCGGCTGATAATCCTTTGGCATAGCGGGCAGAGATACAATTATGTCATGCTGAGGATACCATGTCCCGGTCACAAAATTTCTGGCACGCACAGCAACCGCGTCATCATAGACATATATCTGGTAACCTATGCCTTTATCCTTTACACCCAGCTCTGTGCGTGTAAAGGAGGGGACATCCACGCAAACACCAAAGTCCCGGATGATGGCCTCCGCTACACCAAAGCCGTTGTGAATATGACCGGAGAAAAAGAAGCAGTTGGGGTACTTTTCCATAATGTCCTTGACTTTCGCGTCCGCACCGGTCTGATAGGACTTCGGCGTCCCGTCCGGGTTAATGCCATCAAAACCATCTCCTGCGTTGCCCTTCCAATGGGTGTCATTCAGGGCTTGATGAGCAAAAATAAAAATGGGTTTTTCAGGCGCGGCGTTATATGCAGTTTTTACCGCTTCCTCCAACCAGTCCAGTTGGGTGTTGGAGAGATACGGTGCGTCCTTCAGACTCAGCTCTGTATTGAGTACGATAAAGGTATAGCCGCCCAATTCTTTCACCTGATAAGGCACCTGGCTGCTCTGCGGCATGTAAGGTGCGTTGTTGGTTAAATAGCGACTTTTAATCGTTAGCCAGTTTGTAAATTTAGAAGGATCACTGGGGTCATTGAGACCGGGGCCTCCACCCCGTACGTCGTGATTTCCCATTACGACCATAATGCCTTCGTCTGCCACAGGCTTCTCTGACTTGAGAATGTCATAGAAGGCTTTATACTGCTCCTCTGTGCTGGAATCGGTAAAGTCACCGGTAAAAGCAAGTCCCACGGCAGTAGCCGGATTTATTTTTTTGATGTCCTTCAACGCTGTTGTCAGGTTTTGGGTGACAGCATCGCCGGCGGAGCCAATGTGTATGTCAGAGAGAACGGAAAAGCTTGCCGCAGGCTCCGCCCCCACAAGGAATGCTTTATAGTCTGCCTCAATTTTCTCCAGCAGCGCGGCAGCAGTCTCGGCATCCATGTCCCCAGCCTTGGTGATGGCTTCTGTAACAGCGGACTTCATCGTCACGATGTCCTTCTCTGGAAACACCACATTGGCCGTCATCGCATCAAGTTCTGCCGAGATTGCTCGTAGGGCACGAATTGCCGCCTCAGGAGAGGTAACGGCATTGGGGTCATTGAGGTCGTAAAGCGCGGAGATTTCCTCCGGCGTAAGTGCCCGGCTATAAATGCGCAGTTCATCCACGTCACAGTTTGTAGCACCCGTCTTAAAGTTGCCGCCTGCGCCCAGCACCAGTGGCATCCCTAAATTAATGCTGCCGGTGAGCGTTGAAATATCGGCATTATCGGGGTTGGTCTCATCCACCTTTACCTTGTCCACGTAGAGGGCCAGTCTGCCGCCCCGGTCAATTACCGCGGTAAAAAGATGCCAGCCTTTATCCATAAGTGTGGTATTTAGAGGCGGGCCCCCCTCAATTCTTTTGCGGGTCATAGTGCCCGAAGCCTCCGCCACAAAATTGAGCCGGGGGTTGCCCAGAAAATTTCCAATACCAAAGCCTTGGGTGCTCCGCTGGGAAAAGTCTGAATTACAGAGAAGCGCTGCGTTATCCGTTCCGTTTCCCGTGGTGCGGTACCACATTGCCACGGTAAAATCTTCGTTATCGGGGAGAATTTCACCGCTGTCTCCAAAGTTTATGTATTGGTTTGCCACTGAGGTTTTGCTTCCCGCGTTCTCCTGATTTTTCAGGCTAAACGCCTTGCCGGAAACACCCTCTACATACTGCACGGCGTCAGTTGCCGTTCCGTGGTGACTATTTCCGGATAAGTCCTTTACAGTAACGCCGTCAACATCTTCCGCATCAAAGCTGGAGTATAGCACCAATCCATCGGTCAGCGGATCGATGACATTTCCTCCCAATGCCCCCGCCGGGAAAATACCGACAATTACTGCAAAGACGCAAAAAAGCGCACAAAATTTTTTAAAGTTTTGTTTCATACCAAGGGCTCCTTTCTCACTCCATTATTACGCTTGCTCCTACTAAGCCCGGAAAGGGGAAAAATTCAGAAATGACTTCTTTATTCTCGGTAATTTTGTAAACGGCCTCTTGAGAGAGGGTGATGACCTCGTGCCAGATGCCCTTATAGAGGCAGACAGGCTGGTCCAGGAGAAACGCACGTGGATTCTGTGGTTTCCATGGCTCGGCCACCAGCAGGATGCCGGTGCCGGTCATAGGCTCAAAGCTTTCCATAGACGCGGGATGGCACTCCAGCCGCTCCGCCGTGCGCTGCCGCACCCGAAACACCGCGATGCGCCAGGGCTCTATCTCCTCGCGGATGACTACCTCAAAGCGCTCGTCCTCAGGCTCGGGCGAAAAGTCAATCACCCGGCCAAAGGGAGCAAAACTCTCGGCGGTAATGGTTTCTATGGCAAGACTCATTCCACTGTCAGCCATACCTCAGCCTCCTCCCGCTCAAACGTAATTTGTAGCGCGGTCAGCCCGCTGTCTGTGCAGGCGAGCACTCCCCCCTCGCAGCGAATGTGCTTTGTCTTACGTCCGGCGGGCAGGTAGACGGAATAGGTGAAAGTCTCCCCCCTCACACCGGACAGCAGCAAGTGCAAGGTGTTTTCCGCGAAGTCGTGCTTTTGTATGCTTACCGCATCCATAGAGACATGGCGGTCAGAGGCGATGACCATGGGCGTGGTCGGCTTTTCGTAGAAGGCCACCGCCTGACAGCAGCCCAGCGCCAGTGCGGAGCAGCGGAAGGAACCGGTAACCTCGCCCAGATACTCCTGTGCCCAGAAATCGTAGGCCAGGTAGGTCTTCTCCGGGTTCAAAGCCAACTGCTCAAGGGGCAGGTCACCCCCGCGCAAGGGCGTGGTAGCGACCCGGAGCATTACCCGCCAGCGCAGACCGTGGTGCAGCATGGCGAAGGACCAGAGGGAGGAGAACGGGTGCAGCGCGTCCCGGTCGGGTGCCCAGCCGGCGATATTTTCGGCCTCCTGTGGACCAATGTCTTCCGCCGCCACAGGTCGCTCGTTCGACTGAACGGCAAAGCCGTGGAGCTTTGTCCAGGTGTAGGCGGGATACTCAGCGCTCAAGGGTCCCGTTTCGCCGGTTTTTGTCTCCAGCGGCGGCAGTGTTTTGCGGATAATATCCAGCTTTTCAGGGGTATACGCCTCAGCGGTATCGCTGAGCATATACAGCTCACCCGAGAGGGAGATCAGCGACAGAATGCTCCGCGCCCAGTCTGCCTTGGTGCGCACACAGACATGGTCCGGGTCATTGAGGAAAAGTATACGCTGGGTGTGGTACCAGCGCGCGGACTCAAAAAGCTGCATCCGTACGCCCGCCCAGGTGGGATTTGCGTCCATGGAGATGCGGCAGGCATCTGCCACACCGACTACCTCGTGCATCTCGCCCCAACTGGCCAGATAGTACACGTCCTCCCCCAGCCCGGCGGCAGTGGCCTCCATAAAGGCGCGGAACCGGTTCTGCGCGTCCGTATTGGTCATCAGTCCCAGCCGGACGCACTCGTGAAGCCCGTCGAAAAGCAGATGGCGGATGGCGTCAATTTTGACGTACTTGTAGCCCTGCTCCTTCAGGGAGGCAAAGATGGGGGTCACCTGCGTCTTGAGCGTTTCAGGGTCGCAGCGATAAAGATAGTCAATCCACTCGCCCTTGAGGGGCTCCTCTCCGTTCCAGATGACGGCCGCAGGGTGGTGCTTGGGGAAGTCAGGATTGGTGATATTGGCATTGACCCATACGGCGGGGAGAAAGCCGCTTTCCCGGATGGTCTCCACAATGGAGGCATGGCCGCCGGGAAATTTTTCTCTGTCGCAGGTCATCCAGCCCTCGGCCATGGTTCCTTCGCTGCGGGCGGGCAGGGGCATAGCCTGGTAGCCATCGTCCACCTGTAAGTACTTAAGGCCATAGGGCAGAAGGGTCTTTCGCAGGAAGGCGGCGGTATCGCTCACCTTGTCGATGCTGATATCCCGGCGGTACGCCTCCCAGGAGCACCAGCCAGAAACAGCCCCCTGCTTCGGCCTGTGCTGCCAGGGCGCATGGTAGTTGTAGCCCAGCGTGCGGGCATAGTACCAGGGGCGCAGGTTTAAATAGAGGGCGGAGAGAGTGAGCTCGGTCTCAAAAGTGGCGGAGACAAAGCCGGGCATAGCATCCTCCCGCGTTACATCCTCCACCCACCGCCAGGGACGGCCATGCCAGTCCAAAAGCAGGTCCCACTGCGCGTCATATAGTCCCTCCACACCGGGGTGGAGCATGCCATCCTGCGTACCCAGAATGGCCTGGTCTGCCGCAGCCCGGCGAGGGCGGAGGTTTAAGCAGTTCCGGTGAAGCCGCAGGGTGACGGTGGCGGTACAGGGAGTCTCACTGGCCAGATAAATCTGCTGGAGGTACTGCACGCTCTGCATAGAGCCGTCCGACCCGTGGCGGAAGCCAAGCTCCGTGCCGACCGGAACCCGCACCTCTATAATGTCAATGCCGTTATACTCGTACCGCAGCAGCCCCGTTGCCGCATCCCAGTGGTGCAGGGCGTGCGCCAGCGGCGGCTCAAGCTGTATGGGGTGAAAATTTTCGTTATTCAAGGGTTCCACTCCTTATTTAATGGCACTATCTACCATGCCCTGGATAAAATACTTTTGCAGGAACAGGAATACGATGGTGATGGGCAGAATTGCCAGCAGCGCAGAGGCCGCGGCAGCATTAATATTACTGGTGGTCTGGGAGAAATAAGAGGCAATCGCCAGAGGAATGGTGCGCAGCTTGGGACTTTGGAGCAGATAAAGCGAAAACTGGTAGTCGTTCCAGCAGTGCACACCGGTGAGGATTACCACCGAGGCGGTGACCGGCTTGAGCTGTGGCAAAATGATGGAGAAGAAGGTGCGAACAGGTCCGCAGCCATCGATGGCCGCGGCCTCATCCAGCGCATTTGGAATGGAAGAAATAAAGTTGGTGTAGAGGAAAATAGCCAGCGGCAGTTCGAAGGTAACCAGGATGAGAACAATTCCCCAATATTGGTTTACGCCGTTCATCTTCACTACCACGGAGTAGAGAGAAACCAGGATGGAGAGGGGTGGGACCATCATTACGCCCAGCACAAAGGACTTAATGGCCTTGTTTGGCTTTGTCTTTCTCCGCGCCAGAGGATAGGCGGCCAGCGCGCCTACGACGGTAATAAGGAACACAGCTCCCACCGTAATAATCAGGCTGTTAAGGATGGAAAACAGCACCTTGCCCTTTTCAATGGCGTCCCGAAAGTTTTCCCAGTAGAGCTCGGTTGGAAAAATCCAGTAGGACTGCAAATTCTGAGGAGAGCGGAAGGCTACACTGATTAGAATATAAAAGGGCGCTAAAAACAGGAGCGCCACGGCGATGGCAACCGGAATACGCCACCAGCTTTTTTTCTTTTTCATACGTCCACCTCCCGTTTGGAGAAAATACGGTTAACGCCAAAGCTCACCAGCATTATAAGCAAAAAGGCAATTAGGCCGATGGCCGAGGCATATCCGGCGTTCTCGCTACCAAAATAGGTACGGTGAACCAGCGTGGACAGCGAGTGGGAGGCGTAGCCTGGGCCCCCGGAGGTGAGGGCCATGATGATGTCGAACAATTTGAGTCCTCCGATCAAATTGACAATGACAGCGGAGGAGACGGCCGGCATAAGCATAGGGAACGTAATGTAGCGGAAGCGAGCAAAGGGTCTTGCCCCGTCCAGCTCGGCGGCCTCGTAATACATGGCGGGGATATTCTGAAGTCCCGCTAAATAAATTACCATGGAAATCCCTACGAACTGGATAGAGTTTACCACCGTCATAATGGCTACCGCTCTGGGTCCATCGGCCATCCAGTCTACAATTTGGCCGCCAAAAAGCAACACAATGTCGTTGATCGCGCCCCGGTTATAGGAGAAGAAGAAATACATAATATAGCCCATAATGAGTGGCGCTATCATAACGGGCAGGTAGATAATCGCACGGAGCACCGAGCGACCACGAAATTTCTGGTTGAGAAAAAGTGCCAGAGCCAGGCCAAACACATTTTGCAGCAGTGTGCTGCAAAAGCCATAAATCAGTGTATTAAGAAATGCAGTGCGTACATTGGCATCCGTAAAAAGTCGGGTGTAGTTGTTTAGCCCCACTATTTTGTAGCTCTGAGAATAGCCATTCCAGTTTGTGAGAGATAAAAAGCCACCCTTGATAAAGGGATAGATGACAAAGACCATAAAGAGCAAGATTGCCGGCACATAGAACCAGTTCATCTTGCTTTTGCGCTGTAAGCTCATTAGGACCCCTCCTAAACCAAAACGGGCCTGCGGTTATGCAGGCCCGTTTTGAATCTTTTTATTTAGCCGGCAAATTTATCGTTGAAATTCTGCTCCATGATGCTGGCGGCGTTGGATACCGCGTCCTTACTCTGAGCAAGGAGCTCGGCGCCGGTGGAGCACATCACGTCCCACATGCCGCTGGGCAGATACTCGCGGTCAAAGTAGGGGAAGGTTTCCACGTTGGCATACTTGTCATAGAATACCTTCAGGTCACCAAGATCAACGGATACATCAGTCAGACCGGCCACGTTGCCCGCAGCCTTGGCAATTTTGCCGCAGACCTCAGGGCGAGCCAGGTACTCCAGCAGTTCCTGAGCGGCAGCCAGATTCTTGCTGTCCTTCCATACGCCGACAGCCACGTCCTCGCCTGCAATCAGGGTGGGCTCGTCGCCCGCGTTCTTGGCGGGAATAGGCATCATGCCGAGATTGGCATCGGCGTTCTTTGCCTTAGCGTCCATAATGGCGTAGTTGCCGTAGAAGCAGAAGGCAGTTTTGTTGGTGGCAAGCGCCTCCATGTCGCTGGCATAGTCGGCGGTGAGCACGTCAGGGTTAAAATAGCCGGCAGCGGTCCAGTCGCTCATCATCTGGGCGATCTCGGTCCAGACGGCGGGATCAAACTTACCGCTCTTTAAATCCGCAGCCTTGCTGGCGGCTGTGTCGGTGACGTAGAAGGACGGAGCCACCCAGTCAAAGAACTGGCCGATGGTCCAGGTGTCCTTGCCGCCAATATGCATGGGAGCAACACCGGTAGCCTTAATTTTGGCACAGGCAGCGCTGAAGTCATCCCAGGTTTTGATGCTGTCGGGCTCCACGCCTGCGGCCTTCAGCACGTCTGCGTTGTAGACGAGACCCGCAATATCAATGTCGATGGGCAAAACAAACATCTCGCCCTCGGCGTTGGTGATGACGGGCTTAATTTGGTTGGAAATACGGCTGGCGAAGGCCAGATCGTTCACGGGAGCGAGATACTCGCTGTAACGCGCTACCGACCAGCCGTGGGTGGTAAACACGTCAGGCAGCTCGTTGGAGGACATCTTGGTCTTCATGAGTTCCTCGTAGCTGTCACCGGGGGCGGAGAACTCCACCTTATAACCGGTCTCGGTCTCAAAATCCTTGACCGCGCTTTCCAGTGCGGCGGCCTTCTCGCCGACCACATTGGTCATAAAGGTAATCTCTACGTTAGACTTGGGGGGATCTGAAGGCTGAACGGCCACAGGATCGCTGGGCTTTACGCTGGGAGTACCCGGCGCGGAGGGCGCACAGGAGGTAAGTAGTCCCAGGGTCATGACAGAGGCAAGCGCTAGGCTAAGTACTTTTTTCATCAATATTCTCCTTCCAAAATGGATCCGCGTGGGGCGGAACCTTTTACTGACCCTATTATATCTGCCGTTTTCACTCCTGTATATGTAGCGAATCTACGATGGAGGTACGTTTCTCTACGATACGCTTTCTTTGAGGAGGGACTTTTGTTATAATAACTGCACAAGAGAGACATGCAAGAGGAGGATGAATATGTGGAAACAGATGGGGCAGAGCTTTGGGCGTACCTACCTGCGCTATTTCCTCATCAGTGCGGTACTACCCATTTTAGCAATTTTTTTAATCCTCTCCTTTTATTATAATGTACAGTCTACCCGAAACGCGCTAAAGGTTTTTGACGGCACCATGTCGGCTACCGTAGAAAGTGTAGAGAGCGGTCTTGCGGATTTGGAGCAGATTTCCTTTACGCCCTACCTTTATCGGGACATGCTTGCCACCATGATCTACATGAAGGGCGGCTACTTAAATCCCGGAGTAACGCCCCCGGCCTACCTTCGGATTAACGAGCTTGAATCAGACTATACCATGCTGTTTACCAAAATGCTTCACAGCGCCCGGCAAAAAATTCAGGCCATCTCGTTTTACCCCTTTGGCGAGGGATTGGAAAACAGTTTCTCTGTCCGGCGCAATACCGCAGGACTTCGGCAGAACCGTATTCCGGAACGCGATGTAATGGCACTTTATCAGCTTACGAAACCCTATGGCACCAAGCCCGCCTATCTTCATTTAGAGGGGGACGACCCGGATACCGTTTCGCTCCTGCGCACAATCCGGGACTACGACTCTCAAAAGGAGCTTGGCGTGCTGCGTATCGACATCTCTCTTGCTCCGATGGTAGACTCCATTTCCGCTCTGAATCTTACCCCCCGCTCCTATCTGCTTCTTATCGACAGCCATGACCAAGTGCTCTATTCCTCCTGCCCTGTTCCCCCAGCACTGCTGGAGGCCGGACTCAGTGAGACCAAGGCTGTGGCAGACGGTCAGCGCTACGATATTCAGCGAAAATCCGTTGGCCTTACCGGTTGGAAGCTGATTCACCTCTCCTGCCGGAACGACGTTCGCCTCTCCGGCACAGGCTCTACCGCCCTGGTATTCCTAGTTACCACCCTGGCCTTCCTTGCGGCACTGCTGCTGTATCGGGTACAGTCCAAAGGTATGGTCACCTCTATCGAGTCTATCCTCCACGCTATCCGTGAATTACAGCGGGGTAATCTTAGCTACCGCTGTACTGTTCGCAGCGACCAGGAACTTGCCCCTATCGCCGATGCGCTTAACAACACCGGAGCAAAAATTGGCAGCCTCCTCCGCACGGAATATGAGGCCAGGGTCAGTCAAAGTAAAGCGGAGTATCTGGCGCTTCAGAGCCAAATCAATCCCCACTTTCTCTATAATACCCTCAACGGCTTCATTGCCCTTAACCGGCTGGGAGAAAAGGCCCTGCTGGAGCGCAGCATCATTCAGCTCACCAAGCTCTTTCGCTATATTTGCAGCAGCAGCGACGTTACCACCGTAGCGGCGGAGTACGACTTTGCCACCCGGTATCTGGAGCTGCAAAAGCTGCGCTTTGAGGACAGGATTACATACGCCATTGACGTATCTCCTGAAACCGCCAATGTGCCTATTCCAAAGCTGGTGGTGCAGCCCATTGTGGAAAACTGCATTGTCCACGGCATGGAGGAAGACGACCAGCCCATTCAGATTACCCTCCGCTCCTTTTGGGCAGAGTCGCCGGAGCGCTGTCTGGTACTGGAAATCGCGGACACCGGCATAGGCTTCGACCCGGTGCAGATCGAACACGCGCCCCGAGTAGGGTTAAAGAATGTGATGCAGCGGCTGTCCTATTTTAGCAGTACCTCTCGGTATGACCTGACCAGCGCACCCGGTCGGGGTACCACCGTACGCCTTATCCTGCCTCTCGGTAAAGAAAAGAAGTGAGCTTATATGGATATTTTATTAGTAGACGATGAACGGCTGGCCCGGCTTTGCACCCAAAGCATGCTCTCTGAGCTTTTGCCTGAAGGCTGCGTATACCACCATGCCGCCAATGCGCAGCAAGCTCGGGAGTACCTCTCTCAAAACGTCCCGCCGGCGCTCTGTGTCGTGGACTACAAGATGCCCCTATGCAGCGGTCTAGAATTTATTCGCAGCATCCAGCCCCTATACCCACAAACGCTTTGGGTGCTCTTAAGCGGGTACGATCTTACTGAGCAGGCCGAGGAAATCCGGGCGGCTCATATCGAGCACACCCTCTCCAAGCCGGCCAGCCTGGCAGATTTTTATCCCATTGCCGCCAGACTAACCTGACCAAATAATTTTTTATTAGGAAGAAAAGGAGCCGGCTTTCTTATGATTGTTCTTATTGCTGACGACGACCGGCTGGTACGCTATTCTCTCAAAAGTATGCTCTGCGATCTGGACGCGGAACAGCTCCTCATTTATGAGGCTACTAACGGCAAGATGCTGGTGGAACAGTGCCGCCGCCTCCAGCCGGACATTGCTTTTGTGGATATTAGTATGCCACAGCTGGATGGCCTCTCCGCCATCGCCCAGTGTAAGCAATCCGCCAATGACACACAGTTCGTGGTGCTGACCGGACACTCGGATTTTTCCTACGCGAAGCGGGGGATTGAGCTTCAAATTTCCGACTACATTTTAAAGCCCATTGACGCAGAGCAGCTTACCGAACTGATGGGGCGCATGAAAGAGCGGCTCCTGCATAGTCGCAAGAGCCGCAATGCGAGCTATCTATCCCAGGTACTGCTTGCCTTTCAGCTTTGGGATGAAATTGGCTTCTGCCCGCAGCCTAATCCGTGTGCGGAGCAGCGTGGGCTCTACCTGGGCGCCGCTTTTTCACTGGATGCCGCATCCAACAGCGCCCGCTATGCTGCGGCTTATCAGCGACTTACCGAGGAATTGCACCACTTTGGCCATGCCTGTCTGGGTCGCAAGCAATCCTTTGCCCTGCGGGAATCCAGAGGCACAAATTTGCAGCTGATTCTCTTTTGCCAGCCCGAGGAGCGCCCGGAGCTCCAGTCGGCGCTGGCGAAGCTCTGCCGCACACTGTCGGATTTTGAGTGTTCCGCCACTTGCCTCTGTGCGGAGGGGAAAGATCTCTGGCATATTTATAAGGAACTTAAGGCTGTGGATGACCAGAGTTATCTTCACTTCGCTGTAAATCCGCTCTACGCGCCCCTGCTTTCTGAGCTGACACTCTCCACTCCTGCGCAGGATTTTTTAATCGCAACTGGCGGACTGGTAACAGCTTTCGGAGCGCGGGATGAGGCGCGCTACATTCGGGCACTCAATCTAATGCGTGCCACACCTGCCACCGCCTTAAAGGAGATTCATACAGCGGGATATATTCAAAGACTTGGTCTCTGTCTGGGCAGCCGCCTGACCTGGTCTGACTGGCCCGGTCTATGGCGGGAGCTGGCTCGGTGCAAGGATCATATGTTTCTCACCGGGCGGGAGGATCGTCCCGACAAAATTACTTACGCTACCGCCTATGTTGAAAAGCACTACATGGAAGATATCAGTATCGTTCAGCTTAGCGAGCAGTTAGATCTTACCCCCAACTACTTTAGCAAGCTTTTTCACGACAGTACAGGGGAGACCTTCTCCGCCTACCTTACCCAGGTGCGAATGAATCATGCCAAACGTATTCTGGCTTCCAAGCGGGATGTGATGATTAAAGATGTAGCCCTTATGGTCGGCTATTTCAGTGTCCGCCACTTTTCCAGCGTCTTTAAAAAGCATACCGGGCTCTACCCCAGTGAATTCCGCGAGGGTACCTTAGCGTGTTTCTGAAAAGGACCGGTGACCGTCCTTCTGACCAAAAATTCCGGTCACCCCCACTTTTCAGAAACGCTCTGGCGTTGTTTGACTTCTATGGAGAACATGAGTCAATGGGTGTCCATTCCCTTAGTCCCACCGGTGTAATCCTTACTCTAAGCACACAAAAAGCTCCGCGTTTTGCAAAAACAAAACGCGGAGCTTTTTATGTGCTTGTCTATCCCAATTCCAGCAAAATAAAATTTACGTCAGTTTCATTCCCCGCACCACTTATCACGGCTCCAAGGGAATCATTACGGACGAATGAAATACAAATCTGTCGGCAGTAAAATCCGACAGCCCCCCATACTTTTCCGCCAGCGTACGCACGGAACGCAGTCCAAGTCCCATGCCGCCGCTCTTCGTAGAGCGATATTGTCCGTGCTGCATGAGGATTTCACCGTCAAAGCTGTTTTCCATAGTTAGCCGCAGACGTCCGTTCGAGCTGTCTCCCCGCAAATAGAGCCGCCGCCGCCCCTCTTTTTGCCGTCTTATGGCCTCCACCGCATTTTCAAGCAGATTGCCCAGCAGCACACAGAGCTCGTCATCCGGGAACGGCAGATCCGGCGGGACGGCAAAGCGTACATCGCAGCCCGCCCCCGCCTCCTTTGCCGCGGAGACATAATATCGCAGCACCGCGTCAGCGGCAAGGTGATCGGAATAAACGGTGATTTCCCGCTCGCGGAGATGCGGTTCATAGGAATCCAAATATTGAATGACTTGCTCGGTGCTGCCCCGCTCGGTCATTTCCCGCAGGACGCGCATATGGTGGCGCAAATCGTGAGCAGACTGGCGCGCCAGCATCACCTGCTCCGAAATTTGGTGGTAGTGCTCCTTCTGACGGGCAAGCCTTCCCTCCATCTGCTGAAGCTCCTCTACGTAAGTCAGGCGAAAGTGATAGGCTTCCATGGCATCCAGCCAAATAGCGGCAGCCAGCGCCAATATCAGCACAGCGCCGCCCACCTCCTCAAACCAGCCGCCATAGATGGGCTCATACTGCGGAAACAGCCGGTCAAACACCAGTGTCACCGACAGCGCCGTCACGCCGCTGAGGAGCAGCCCGGAAAACCTTCGTCCCCGCTTTGCCGCCCACAGAGAGAGTGCCGCCAAACACACTGCAGTGTACAGCTTGAGCAGCAGCGAAAGCGCCGAAAACACCGCACCCGCCCAGACCGGCAGAGCGGCAGCCCCCGCTGTGCGCACCACCGCCAATAGTAATCCCACGGCACAGGGTGCACTGATAAGTACGCCCGCTCTCCAGCCAAGACCATACAGATTGCAGGAGAGCAGCAGCGCAAGGAGGAGCAGACCGTAAAGCCCCGCCGCCTCTAAGGTATGCCATGGCTGGTAGGGCAGAGCAACCAGTCCGTGAATCAAGGGATAGCCGGTGATTATGGCAAAGCACAGGCAGCATAGCAGGAAAAGGATGCCCCGTGTCCGACTGCCGCGCCAGGTGAAGCCGACAGCCATGGCCACACCTAATAGCGCCAGCAAAACTCCGGCCCCGTGGAGGAGCAGCCGGACCTCCCGCGCACCAATCACCGCGTCCGCCAAACCAAAGGCAGGGGGATAGGTCATGCCGCTGTATACGCCGGACAGATCACTGACCGCCAGCAGAAGCTCCGCCTGCCCGCCTGCGCGAAAAACCACCGTGCGGCTGGCTGTGGTATCGGCGTAGTTCTCCAAATCAGGATTTCCGAGTGCAAGGGTCAAGACGCCGTTTATATACAACCGACAGCTTGAGAATACCTCGGGCAGCTCCAGCGCGTAGCTCTGCTCGTCAGGCGGCAGCAGCAGTGTCAGCCGATAGGAGCCGCTGCCCCGCCCCATCTGCTCTCTCCCTCCCACATCCGTGTAAAGCCGATACCCACCATAAGAGGCCGCTCCCTCCGGCGTAAGCAGGACACCGGGATAAAATTCCCATTGGCGGCCGGGATAGCACACGGGATTTGCGCGCATATCCTCCTCCGTCAGGTAGAGGATACCACTAATGGGCTGCGGGCCTGATACGGTATACTTGTTATCCCGCTGGTAGAGCATCAGGCACAGCACCGTCGTAAGCAGTCCCGTGATTAGAGCGGCCAGCAGTAATTTCTTATACTTCATAGCGCTTCCTCAGCACCCAAACGACCCCGGTGGCCAAGGCTGTCAGCGCGGCGGCAAGTGTCAAAACAGCGGGGATCCCCCCTAAGGGTGCGCATTGCACCTTCTCCGGCGCTGGGAGCACCTGAGGCGGAGAAATTGGCTTTGTTTTAATAGCCGCCGACGCATCGGCGGGCTGAATGACGGGCATCTCTACATCTGGAACAGCTTCGGGCTTGGCAGCGGGAGCCGACACGGCGGGCACGACCGCAGGAATAGGCGCCGGCTCTGCCAGGTGCGGCTTTGTCTGGTGCCGTTCCTCCTGAGGCTGTTCTATTAGCATCACCGGTTCTTCAATGGGCACTTCCGGCAGCTCTGGAGCGGTAAATACAAGCTCCGGCCCCGCCGCGGGGGCATTCTCCTCCAGGAGCTCAACCGTAGCGTTTTCCTCCGTTTTTGCCGCCTTAGCCTGCAAAGTATAGTCTCCTGTCCCGGTGACAAGGCACATCACGGTACGGCTTTCCGCCTCGTACACAGCATCAGACACGACAGTCTCCGACGCGTCCAGGCAGGCCAAAGCATCAGGCTCCCCCTCCCACGGCAGACGCACCTGCGTCTCCGGTAGATCGGTTAGCGTCTCCCCATCGGCGAGGATATGCAGTCGGAAGGACTCCGGAACGGGCCGCTCCAGCGTCACCTGAAGCAGACGGTCGTCTGCCAGCTCCAGACTCAGCAGAAATTCGGAGGACAGCTCCGCCGCTACCCCTTGCTTTGAAAAAAGCACGGTTGCACCGGTCTGTGCCAGCTTCCGCAGGCGCAGACCGGACAAAGCGGTGGAGGTCTCCGTTACAATCTCAAGCGGAGGATTTGGTTTTGCTGCAGGTGGCGACCAACTGTCAGTCGGCGGCATGGGCTGCTGAATATCAGGCAAACTGCCACCGCCCCAATCACCACCATCCCGATCTCCGCCGATGTCAAAGTCGGGGGGAGGGGCTTCCGGCTGGAGGAAATCCTTGTTTTCCAAGTTAATATGTAGGGTGTTGGAGCTCTCTTCCCCGCTACCCAAATTGTAAACCAGGCGAAAATAGTAGTCGGTGGACAGCTCCAGCGGCTCCAAATAGATGAGGAGCGAGTCCCCCAATATGCGGTTGTAGTTAAGATAAGTCCCGGCCACATCCTCCTGCCAAGGCCCCTGTCCCACGGCGTATTCCCCCCGAACGGCGGCGCTTTCCGGAATGGGGAAAAACCAGCTGCAATGAATGGAATTGTCGTCCGTCTCAAAGACGGCGGCGGACAGATCCACCCGGTCACCGGGCATGACGCACAGCTTGCGGGCAAAGGGCTGAAAATCCACAGGCAGCGCAAAGCCCGCAGGCAGCACCGGCACACCGGAAGCCGTGTAGATACCCGGCTCATGAATATTGACAGCGCCGTAGTCCCAATTAATCGGGCAGAAGAAATACTCCCCGGTCACCTTGGTAAAGCAGCGCGCACTTGGGACATCAAGCTGTGAGAGATACTCTTCCGCGTCTACATTAAGCGGAATGGAACTCATTGCAGGCAGGTTCGCATCCGCGCGGACAAGGGTCTCCGGCCCGTCGGCGGGCTCACCGGCTACAACCGCAGAGATAGTAACTTGCGGAGAAACCCCCTCGCCCAATTCATAACCCTTTCCGGGCGTGAGAGTGCCTGTGATGGTAACACGCCCCGGCTCGGTGGATGCCCCCTCCTCCGGCAGCGTCCATACCACAGGGCACCAGTACCGCCGGTAACCGTATACATTTGGCGTGTCGGTGGCGCATTCAAGCTCAGCGGGCAGCTCCAGCGTGTCCCACGAGGCTCCCGGCTCAATCGTCAGCAGAGGAAAATCGGTCTGAAATTCCGTTCCCGGGTACAGATTCAAAATCAGCACCGGGTCGGAAGTATCCCCCTCGCCACTGATCTCCCCGTCAGGCGGCGGGAGCATTATCAGTGCGTAAGACGGCTGTCCCAGCAACAGGATGAGCACAAGTATACCGGCTAAAAAGCGCTTCATGACCCGTCCTCCTTTTTCAGCGATCGGAGCGTATATTGCAAAAATTTCTTCTTCTCGGCGTTTCGCTCCCGCTGCCTTATGGGAACGCGCTGACCGTTTTTGAGCTGAAAATCCCCCTCCTGGGCCTTCACAATTTGATCCATATTGACAAAAACATTGCGGTTGCAGTTTAAAAAGCGGTCGTCCTCGGCAAGTGCGGCAAAGACAGCGGAGACTCGCTCGTCCACCGTGAGCACCCGGTCACCCAAATGCAGGTGGGTGCGCTCGGCAGTGCAATCCACAAAGAAAATCCTTCCAAGCGGCACCTCCACCGGAACACCAGACGTATGGAGGCGCACACAGCGGCTGTCACGCAGAAGCTCGGCGCAGGCGGTGTCCATTGCGGAGCAAAGTCTCGCGTAGTCCAGCGGCTTTGTCAGGTAATAGGCGGCGTGCACCTCGTAGCTCTCCACCGCATGAGTATGGCTGGTGGTGGAGAAAATCATGCGGCAGGCGGGGTCCATACGGGAGATTTGGCGGGCGGCCTCCATGCCTGTGACCTTATCCATATAGATGTCCAAAAATAGCAGGTCATATTGGCCGGGGAGAAAGCGATCCATCAGGGCCTCCGCAGAGGAGAATCCGGCATATTCCATCATAAGTGAGCTCTCTGCACAGTAGCGTAGCAGCAGCTCTAGCAGCTCTGCCCGATCCTCTGCCCGATCATCCACAATGGCAACCCGCATCAGCGTTCCCCTCCTCCAACTCTCCTGTATTTTATCATATTTTTTCCATTTGTCCATGACGTTCACGGCAAAAAAACGTCTTTCACCATGCCCTTATTGTTTTTCTCCTCCACTGTGATATTTTCTACTTGAGAATTACAACGGAAAAGTGAGGTGACGATGAATATGCAGTATCGCTGTCTGTGTCTGTCCGGAGAGGATTCACAGGATATTTTGCAGAGAGGCTCGGAGGAATTCGGCCGTCGGACACGTGGGCGCGTGCTGTGGGAGACTTTTGACCGGCGGGAGGACCTCCTTTACCGCATCCGGCGTGGGGACTACGACGCGGTGGTGGTGGCCATGCCCGGGGCGCTGGGAATGGAGACCGCGCTGGGTGTGCGGGCGCAGGATGCGGCAGTACCGCTGGTCTGGATCTCCAACGATGAAGTCTTTGCGCTGGAGAGCTACCGTCTGCGGGCAAATGCGTTTTTGTGCACTCCGATAACAGAGGCGCAGATCGCCGATGTGCTGCTGCGGTGTCTTTCCAAACAATTGAGCTGACACAGCGATGAAATACATGCAAAAAAGAGCGTAAGAACAGAAGGGGGCAAGAAACATGACAAAGCTAAAACAGATTTCAAAGCGAGGACTGGCACTGCTGCTGACCGCTATCATGCTGTTCAGCGCCACCGAGGGCGCGCTGGCCTACATTGATCCGAACTACGCATCGTCGGGAGCCTACGCGGCACAGAATGACCTGACCCTGAACAGCAAGGACGGAGCGCAAATCCAGGTGGACTCCACCTGGGAGGAGACCTATCCCTACGGCACCTTTGCCCTTATGTACTCCGAGCTGGTGGTGGGCGAGGGCGAGGAGGGCGTTATCACGGTTTACCGCCTTGGCAATGCCACCGGGCGTGCCACGGTGCGCGTGGCCTACCAGCCCGTCCTGTATCGGGATGAGACCGGCAATGAGCTTACGGGCAGTGCCCTGAGTGCCGACGACCTGACCATCGAGGTGGAAGACCCCCTGTCTGTCGCCGCCTATCAGCCGCTTAACGAGGCGCCCCACCCGGAGGAGAGCTCTGCGCTGGTGGTGACCTCCGAGGCGGATGACAAGGGCGACGTGGGTCTATCCCTGAACATGGAGGGCGATGCCTACCAGTGGTACGCATCGGCAGACGGCATTGACTGGGGTAAGGTGGAGGGAGCTACCGCCGCGGTCATGCCGGTAAAGGCAGACGACCTCTCCGCCTATGATTTCCGATGCGTTTACATACAGGAGGGCACGGAGTACTGCACCGGCTCCCGTAATGGCGTGACATATAAAAAGCCCGCGTCCGAGGTGCTGGAGCCAATGCCCGATAATCTGCCCCTCAACGAGAAGCCCGGCTTTACCACACTGGACATGACCGCCAACAGCGCCACCGAGTTTGACGGCTGGGCCTTCAACATGACCTTTGCCGACGGCGAGTGGAAAAAGGAGATTCGCCTGAGCGCCCTTCAGGACGAGCTGGTCGAGACACGGGAATTTGCCACCTTTACTCTGGTGGATCACCTGGGCGGCGACATTTACGAGCCCTGCTCTACCCTGCTGCTGGGCGTAACCGACGACGAGGTGGATGCACCTTCTCAGGTGGGCTTTTCCGTGACCGAAGCCACCTTTGACAAGTCTGAAGGCACCGCCAAGCTCACGGTCACACGCACCGGCGGCTTCACTAAGCCCCTTACCGTCAACTTCGCCACCGAGGACGGCACTGCGCTGGCGGGCCGAGATTACCGCGTCTCTACCGGGACTCTGGCCTTTTACGACAGCGTAAAGGAGCTTACCGTTGAAATCCCCCTTATTAACGACGGCGTTGCCTCGTCGGATCAGTTGGACTTCCATGTGGTGCTCTCTGATCTGCGGGGCGACAACGCCTCCTCTATCAGCGGCGACCGGGCAAAAATCTCGCTGTGGAACTCAGGCACCGGGACACTCAGCCTGGAGGAGCGCCTGCGGGACGGCAACGCCGTCGACGCCACCGGCACCGCGACCGACAGCAGCACCGCCGCCAACGGCGGCGCGGCACTCGACCCAGGGGTAACACAGGTGGATCTATCCGACGCAGTTGTAGGCTCCGCCGACGTTGTGCTGGCGGACGATAGCCACGTGGGAGAGCAGTATTACGACTACGGCACCATTAAATTTGCGCAATTTTTAAAGAACAACAGCGGCAGTATGTGGAAGAGTCTGGAGTCTCTGCGCCGTATGAACACCATTCGCTCCGCCGACCGCGCCGCGAAATACAGGGGCTTTGCCACATGGACGGAGGCCTACGGAACCGGGAAGGAGGAAGCCGTCAAGGGCGCCAACGGACAATACTACTTTGACGGTGATTATCTGACCCTTTCGGGCAATACCCGCGCCTGGATGGAGTACGACACCGCAAACTTCGGAAAGTTTTTCTCCAGGGCCGTCATGGATTACTACACCACCACCCAGTGGACCGCAAAAACCGTCTACGACAGCGGCAGCTACGGAGAGGTTCTTATAAATGGCTCGCTCTATCCCACCACCAGCATGTGGCGCGGAACATACCGCAAAAGTACGCAAACCGCTCAGAACAATGTGACCAACCAGACCGATACCCTTACCACCTCCAGTTCCGATGACACCAACCGCGAATTCCACAGCAAGCACCAGTTTAATTACAGTATGAACAATGACGGCGGTCTCAAGCTGCAAATCGGCTGGCACACGAAAAAGGACCCGGCCCAGACCGAAGCCTACGTCAAGGTGGCCGCCGACCTTGTGCGCCGCACCTTTACCGCCGACAACCTGAAGCTGGCTATCTACACTGCCAACGACGGCGATACCTCGGCTCCCGTCAAGCTGACCGAGGACAACTACCGCGACATTAAGCCCGACATTACCATTGTGCAGGGAGAGGGCGGCGGCGCCTATAATACAAGCCAAAACACCGCCAGCCTCTTCGTGGGTACCCGGCTCAAAATTACCCTGCCCAGCGTCTCCTACCTCAAAAACTTTGTCCCCAACAACGGCACGCAGCACGCGGTGTTCCTCTACGATACCACCACGAGCCAGTACATCACCAGCTCCAACGGCTACGACGAGAACACCCGCTCCTATACGCTGGATTTGATTTGGAACGGCATGAGCGAAGCCCAACTGAGCCACCAGTACGAGGTGCGGGTGATCATGAGCCGCGTGAGCGACGTCACCCTGTCCCTGGCCGGCGGACGCAACCCCGACACCGAGCCCACGCAGACGGCGCTAAACCGCCTGAAGCAGAGCGGCGCGGCACTCACCATGACATACAGCGCGGCAGGGAATAATAACGGAACAATTACCTATTCCAATTACCAGCAGACCTATACCGGCGAGGGCCTGAACACGCTCTTCAACCAGCAGGGGTTTTTGAAATGGGCGGGGCAGACCAATCTCCAGTCCATCACCCTCAAGCTGCAAGCAGGGGACGTAATCGTCTATAACGGCTCGGCCTACCAGAACGGGGACACCATCCAGCTCTCTTTGGGAGACATGACCTCCGGTATAACACTGTTTTACTATCACAAGGATTTTACTGGTGTCGTTCAGCAGATGACGCCCTTTGCCGAGCGTCTCTCCATCTATCAGGACTCCAATGGAAACGGCATTCTGGACGGGTATAAGAACTCAAGCGGCATTTTTACGCTCACACCGGTAGAGACTACCGTCACCGCCGCTTATCTGGCCAAGCTCCCGGAAAAGGGCGGCGCGGGCTATGCGGAAGGGGAAAATTATAAGGTGGGCGGTAAGGCATATCTCTACGACACCTTCGCCACCGACCTCTTTGACACTGCGAGCCAGCCGGACCCGGTGAATCCCCCAGCCTTTGAGGACTCCCTTTTCGCGCCGGAAAAGCTGGACTATCTCGGCACCAACGGACTGTATGTACAGTACATCTTAAAGGCTTACTACTCCATGCAGCCCCGCTGCATTACCGTTCCCGCGGGGGCACAGGAAAGCGACAAGGCCCAGGTGCTGCTGGCCCTGGACACCGCCATAACCGACCCGCTTCAGCGCGCAAAGCTCACCGATGAGCAGCGCAGCTACCGCTACCTGGTCTCCGGGCTGACCCTCCGCTCCGGCGACGGAACGGGCAACCTGGTTCGCTCCTCGGACGACCAGCTCATGTTCACCGCCAAAGCCACCTCAAAGTCCTGGGTGGACGTGCCTTTGGGCGGCGACTATTCTCCCCCCATGCTCAACGACCCGGACAAAAAGCCCTACTCCGGGGACGAGTATTACACCTGGAGCCCCAGCTATCACGGCAACCTGCTCTATGCCTTTGAAAATCCCCAGCCCATCAGTATTGAAAAGAGCGTGGCGGGTGAAACCCCGGTGACCAAGGACGTATCCTATAACCCCAACGGTTCCTGGAGCTACACGCGTGATGGCAAGGGAGCCATAAACCGCTATCTGGGCGCACTGGTGGGTGACCAAACTCTGGTGATGGTCACCCAGGAGCAAAAGCACACCGTGCCGGAAATTCTGCGGCAGGTGCGGGGTATTGAGCTAAATACCGACCTCTCGGACGAAATTTATGTGCAGGACGCGAACTCCGACTATATGGTCACGGTGGATGGCGTACAGCGACTGGGCTTCAAGACCTTTCAAAATGCCGACTATGTGCAGAATTTGGGCGGCTCTTCCGACAGCGGCAACACCAAGCCAAACGGCGACACCGGCGGCTCGGGCAACACGGTGCCCGAATTCGACCTGGATTTGAAAACAGAGCTGCCGTCCTTTGAAATCGGAGCCACCGACTTCCTGAATGTCACGGTGGACGGCTACGAAGTGGGCTTCTCGGTGGGTATTCCGCTGCTTGCCTATGAAAAGGAAAATGATAAGGCCGGAGAGAAAAAACACATTGGCAATAAATTTGAAGACTTCGGCGAGGACATGGGTACGATTAAAAAGTTCTTCACCAGCGGAGCCGGTGCCGCCAACGCCGCCTATAAGGAGGCCTCCCGCGCGAACCCCTCCTATAACCCCTCGGACCCCAACAGCTCTAAATACGCAAATGACCGGAAGCTGGGCTCTAAAAACTTCTCGGTCTCCTTGTCGGTGAGCTTTGCCTTCCTCTTTAAGTACAATCCCCTGGACAACACCTACTACTTTGAGCAGTTCTCCGTCTCGGCGGTGGGCGCACTCTCCTTCCGGTTACAGTACCGATTCTCGGTGGCTCCCATTATCTACGTCTACCTCCAGCTGGATGTGACACTGGAAATCGGCACCGGCCTGGGCGTGAACCGCGAGGCCGTCCTTAAACCCGGCAGCGGTACCGCAGGCGAAATTTTCGGCACCCCGGAGGGTGAGGGCGGCGAAAAGTCTCTGGTGGGCATAAGCCTAGCCAAAGGAAAGAGTCTTACCTTCTCCAACAAGAACTATAACGCACTTTTATTCAAATTCAGCGGAAAATTTTCGGTGGGCTATCTTAACACGGCTGGAGCCGCAATTTCCTCCGGCTACGACGGCTACGGCAATAAGGTAGACCTTCGCACCAACTCATACAGCTCCCGCGGCGGCGAGGACATCCGCGTGGTGCTGGCTCACACCAAGTCCCGTGAGCTGTACGCCGACGAAGACAAGACCACTCCCATCACCGTAAAGCTGACAGCAAAGGAAAACGTCTCCTTTACCGCTGCCAACTATGTGGCGGACGCCGCCATTATTGAGGGCAAGAGCAATCTGACCCAGTACCCCTTCGACTTTACTAATGAACTTGCCCAGAAGAGCGCCCTCTCCGGTCTCTCCATGTCCGCCCCCACCACCGGCGCAACCGGAAAGATCAACTGGGTACAGTTCTCCAACGAAACCTATAAGGCCTTTGCCCTCCGTTTCAGCGGCAAGGTAAACGTCATGTGCTTTCACCCCGACGGCACACAAATCAGCACGGGTTACGACGGTAACGGCCAGGAGGTAGACCTGATTTCCGGATTCCTGGTGAGCGACGGCTCGGAGGATGTGCAGGTCATTCTGGCGGCCACCGGCTCCATGAAGCTCTATGCGGACCAGGCGAGGAGCAAGCCCATTGTCGTCCGCCTGATTGCCATGAACGAGGTAACGGTGGACGCGGCCAGCCTCATTACCGAGGTGCGCAGCGACGTGTACTGGCTAGGTCTGCGCCTCGCCCCCAATGTGGCGCTGGAACTGGGCGCGGGCATCGGCATCGACATTCTGAAGATTGAGCTTTTTGTCAAGGTCACCGTGGGCCTGGCCTTTACCCTGGGCCGCTACAACCCCCAGACCAGCACCTACGACCCCGCCTCCTTCGACTCCTTCGATCTAACGGCGGGCATCGGTTTCCGCATTGTGCTGCTGGTACTAACCTACGAGCTGGACGCCATCACCTACATACTCCACGGAGAGAATATCAACACCTGGCAGGGCGGCGGTACATGGACTCACGGCTGGAAGGCACTCAACGGCGCCTTCGGTGAGGACTACGAAATTAAAAAGACCCCGAACGAAAGTGCTGCGGGTCAGAGTGCCGACGAGAATCTCGGCGCGGTGCTGCTGCGGGTCACCCTGCCCGGCGACGCCTCGGGCACGCAGGTCATTTATACCCCAGAGGACAACAAGCTCGTAGTAGCCGAAAAGCGGAGCGAAAACACCGATGAGGTGGACCCCCAGGCCTACGACCCCTATCAGAGTTCTCCCTTCCAGCTTTCCGGGTACGGCGTGACCGCCGCCGCCAGTATGCTGATGGACGGCACGCGCACCGGGTATGACTACAAGCTCATTGCCGTGGGTGAGCGCAGCCTGGTGCTCTACACAGCCGCCAGAGCGGGTAATTCCCCGCTGGATGGAAAAAGGCTGGTACTCTCCGAGCTGGTGCTGAATCAAAAGGGCGCATACACACTCTGCACACCCGGCACTACAAAGGCGGGCTATCTTGAGGTGGACAACGACCAGACCGGCGACCTGGATTTCTCCGCCACCGTACAAAGCTCTACCGCCGGGGATGTCACCACCCATAACGTGCAGCTTTCCTGGGTGAGCTACGATACAGCCACAGGCGACCTGGCTCCTAAGAGTCCCCCACCCAACGGCATGGATAAGAACAACTACACTGAAGCGAGGTTCCGGCCCGCCGAGGTGACGGCTCCCACAACCGCAAAGCCCGGCTCGGAGCCCGCTGTTCCGACGGAGAGCGACTACTTCACGGTTGTGACCATGACGGAAGCGGCCTTTGGCGCTTTGGAGCAAGGCGTACAGGCACACTACTCCCTTAAGGGCGAGAGCGCCACCACAGGCAGTAAGGACTACTACCACTTCCCAAGCTATGACAGCAAAGCTGCCGCCGACGCGGCTTTAAAGGATGCACAGGACGCCAGAGCACTTTGGGATGCCTGGGTGACCTACGAAACCTACCAGACCGCAAACAGCGCCTACCTGGACTGGTACGCCTATTTCGCCTATCAGGCGGGAAATAACGACAGTTATTTGGAGCGATTCCAGCAGGCTGCCGCCAAAAACACCGTGGTCAAGGAGAGTACCTACACAGTCAAGGCGACCAAAACCACCCAGGACAGCGTGGAGACGGTTAAATATACTTTCCCCGCTACCGTACCCGCTCCCACCGTACTCCGGGGCAAGGGCAGCTATGTCTTCCAGCCTGTGGCAGCGGGCAAGGGTGTGTTCTACGGCGTGACCACCCACATGACCGACAAGGAGATGTCCGCTGCCGATGCGGAATACCTGAATTTCCTCAAGGCTGCCGGAGAAGACCCGGACACGACGGATGGCAAGGGCTCCCCCACCGCCGAGGCTATGATGACCCAGTTCAAGCAGCGCAACCGCACAGGTCTAAATGCCCTCTTTGGCAAGGGCACCTCCCTTGCCTACGGCGACGGAACCGCAGCCGATACCCAGTCGCTATCCCCGGGGCAGACCCTTCAGAACATGGTGGCACTCCCGGTGGCGGGGGAGAGCAATGCCTACTACCTGCTCTATACCACCTCTAACACCCAGTATGAAAAGATAAGCGGCGGCGCTTTCTCTAACGAGATGACCAACCTGCGGCTCTATATCCGCAAGGTGACTGTTTCCGGAAGCACGGTTAACTGGGGCAAGGCGTATCTCCTGCGCTCCCTCCATGACTACGAGTTTGACACCAAGGGCACCGAGGTGCTGCCCCAGAACTTCACCCGCGGAATCGACGGGCGTTACAGGAACGATGCCAGCACGCTCATTTCCGAGTACAGCGCCCCCTATCTGGCGGGGCTGCGCGCTCTCTCCGGGAAGCTGGACAGAACTAAACTCACCGGAGGCGAGGTCATTGAAACCCAGGATGAGGCAGACCACGACTTCTTCCTCTTCGAAATGAACGGCGCGACCTATATCCTGCTGGACGAGGATTTAGCCACCCTCACAGGCGGCGGCAGCAACGCTACCATTTATCCCTTCTTTACCGGCAAGATGGTATCCAGCGCCGACAAGAAGACCACCGATGCCTCGGGCAAGACCGAGGTGGTCATCGGCTCTGACCCCGCCGGGAACCTCTACGCCGTCTATGTGGCGGCGGTGAAGAACACCACCAATAACGCCCTTTTCGTCTCGGCCTACGACAGCGCCACCAACTCCTGGGGTGACGGGGTCATGCTTGCTATGCGGAACATGGACATTTACGAAAAGGCTCTTGCACAGGAGTGGGATGACCTGAAGACCCAGAACGCCTACTACGACGTTAACCAAAACGGCACGGTGGATAGCGATTTGGCACAGTTCACCTTCTCCAACCTGCAAACCGGCGCAGGCGCGGACGGCAGGCTGCTGGTGCTCTCCCAGGGCACCCTGCTCCCCCTCACGCACTATACCTTTACAAAGCAAGGCGCCGAGGACAAAACCATGGTCATGCGCGACACCACCAGGAATGAAAACGTGGGTATCTACGCCATCGGCTACGGCGTAGGCAGTCAGCGGCTGAGCAAGGATAAAATCACCTTCGGCACAAATAATTTCAGCTCCGGCTCCCCCCTCTTTGCCGCTCTACAATTTACCAATACCGGCGACGTGGCCTTCCGTGCTGACGATGAGCACCCTCTCACCATCAGCCTCTACTGCCACATGGCTGCCGGCGGCAGCACTCTCGTCTCTGACGTGGAGCTGGCCCAGTGGACGCGGGAAACCCCCATCTACGCCGGTACGGAGGTTACCGTGGGCGGCGCATGCAAGCCCCTGATTCGTGATCTCTCAAAAGGCAGCTACTTTTACATCTCCGTGGCGGAAGACGCATACTACGGCAGCTTCTCTATGACCACCGAGCGCACCGGCGGCTCTGTAACTGACGGCAGCGGCAAATACACCACCTGGGCTAAGTACGGCACCTATAACATCGAGGAGCGGGCCGAGCTGGCGGTGGAGGATCTGGCAGTTACCCGTGCCGCCACACCGGTCAACGCGCAGGGCAACAGTGTGTTTAACCTGTCCTTCCGGGTGACTAACCGGGGTGACAAGGCCGCCGAGAGTGTTTTTGTCCAGCTTACCCGCTGGGACGGCAAGTATTGGGACGGAATAAACGCCGGCGCGCTCTCCGCCGAGAACACCGACGGCAGCCTAATGCGCCACTACGTTCCCCTCAAGCTGGAATCGGGTACCGAGGTCACCTTCGACAAGGAGGAAATTACAGACCTGGCGGACACCGCAATTGATTACAATAACGGCAAGCTAAGCTTTGGCAGCCTAGAGGCGGGCTGGCAGTTTACCGTACCCATGAAGGAGAACGGCGTGCCGCAGACCGCGCGCATCGTGGTTGCTCCCCAGTCCTTTGCCGGCAGCATTACTGGCAGCCTTGACCTTCGCGCCGAGGTCTTTAGTGCCACTACCGATACTCAGTCCATGGAAATTGCCGGGCTGTCGACGGCGGAGCACTCGGGTGAGTACAACAGCGACAATAACCGTGCCGACCAGTCGCTGGAGCCCGCCTCTGTATTCATTTCCTCCACAGGCATCACCTTCCCGCTGGGCAGCGTAATGGAGCTGCCCCTTACCGTGCGCAACGCCCGGGGCGGGGTACCCAACATTCAGGTGGAGGAGCTGGCTGACACCAGCAAGGAGCTGGCTGTCCTCTATTACGACGAGCGGAGCTCCGGCACAGGCTCCACCACCGGCGCGCTGATGATTGAGGCGCAGAGAGTCGGCTCCGGCGTGATTCAGGTGCGAGATCTGGACACATCCGCCGTCTACCCCATCGCATACAGCGTCACTGAGGCGGGCGAGGGTGTGAACATCTACAAGGATAACGCCATCTTCTCCTTCTTTAACAGCGCTAACAGCCAGTGGACAGAATCATCCGTGGGCTATCAGGGCTGGGAGTTCCAGTCGGGTATCGGCACGTGGGGTACTCCCCCCGCCGCACCCTACCTGGGCAACCTCTCCAAGGGCAACAAGGGTTCCTACTTTACCTTTACCACCACGGCGCAAAAAATCGACCTTTCCTTCAGCGGCACGGTCTCCGTGGTGTCCTCTCTGGATAGCGGCAAAGTCCTGACAGGCACCGCCTCGGGTGGCTCTGCTCATCAGGAGTTTACCGTGGGAGATGATTTTAAAACTCCCTGCACCGTGACCGTAACCGTTACCAGCGATGTGGCCAGCTTCGACACCGTAAAGCTCACGTACACCGGCGACCTGCCCATTCCTAAAAACGACGGCGAAAAACCGATTCTGCTCTGGAGCCGCAGTTTCCCCCAGACCCAGAGCATTCAAAGCGGAACCAGTCCGGTGGCGCTTACGGTATGGGTCATGGACAATCTGGGCCTGGGCAGTCTGAGCGTAAACGGCGAGCAAATTTCCGCAGAGGCCGTGCCGGGGAGCGTATCGACAGACGCTTACGGCAACAAGCTATACGCTCTCACCCGCCACAGTGAGACGCTCTGGAGCTTTAAGCTCCTCATTAGCGGGAACACCCAGCCCGCAAGCTACAAATTTTTACTCACCGACCGGGGCGGCAACAGCACGGTGGAGAGCCTTACGGTGGACTGGTTCACCACGGCGGGCACGCCCGCCGCGGGGCGTGTCTCCACAGTGCCTGAGCTAAGCGGCGGCTTCTATCTGGGTGATAATCCTCTTTCGGAGAACACGGTGATACCCAAGGATGAAATTGGCAAGCTCCATCTCCGTGCCACCTCTGCCACCGACGGCGCGACGGTCACCGGGCAGGCAGCCAGCTTTACCAGTTCCGGCGAAGGCGACAACGCAGTTGTTAAGCTGATTTTTACTAACCTCACCGACACGAATGACGCTGCAAACGCGGGGCAATTTACCGGCACCAACCAGAACGGCTACTACCTGGTGCGCGCTGCCAAGGATGGTACCTGGAGGCAGAGCATTCTGCCCATGGACCGTGTGGACAACGAAATACCCAGCCTGATCTTCCGTTCAAACGGCACTGTGGACAATACCGGCAGACCCGAGCTTTTCTGGCAGACATCCAAGACCGGCCGCGCCAGCAAGATTACCGATGTAACGCTCTATGTTCAGGCTCCGGACGGTAGCTACACCTGCATGGCGGAGAAACTCAACAAAGCCGAAGGCTATGAGCTCAGCGGGACCTTCCCCGTTTCCTATGGCGGCGGTTATCAATTGGTGGCAAAGGACGCCAGCGGAAATGAGGTGCGCAGTGAGTTTGCGCTGGACAGCTGCCCCATCGTCCGCCAGACTAATGCCGTCACCGTCACCGACACCTGGGGACAAACAGAGCCCAACGGCAGTATTTTAATTGACATGAGCGCAGCCAGCATGTACGGCGGACGGTATGACCGGAGCGCAAACACAAACTGGCCTGCAACGCCTATGGCGGGCTTCTATCAGGTTTACCTGCTGGCATTCCAGGTCGCCGAGGAGCAGCCTGTCCCCGCACCCGCCGCACCCGTAGACGCGGATGGCCGCACCGAGGCCCAGTGGCGCGCCTACTGGAGTGAACCGATGACCACTGCCAAACTGGATATTTTAAAGCGGCAGGCCTCCATGTTGGGTCAATCCCTTAATCGGGACGGCAACAAAATCACTCTCACCGCAAAGCCGGCAGGCTCCTATCTGGCGGTCTGGTGTGACAGCAACGCCGCCAGCGACGCGGAACGCGCCAAGACAGCGACCAGCCAGATGATTACCATCGCCGAAAAGCGCCTTTCCGCTGCCGCCATTCCCATGGACGCCAGCGATTCCACCGCCAAGGACGGCAGCGTCCTGGTCACAGCGGCGGGCGGACTTGACAGCTTTACCGGCTATCAATTTGCCATCTTCCCCATCGAGGATGAGAAAAAGGCCCTCACTACCAAGGAGATCAGCGAGAATACGGATGCGGTCTGGCAATTTGCCTCGGACATTTCCGCCGCCAAGGGCGCGGCCAAATTCGAGGGATTGAAAAGCGGCTGGTACCAGTTTGCCGTGCGCAGCACAATAAATGAATCCTTATCCGCACTGGCCGGGGCGCAGCAAACCTATCTGCCCGCCAAGGCCGCCCTGGAGATCGCCAAAAAGAACCGCACCGCGGAGGGTCAGTCCGCATTGGTGACGGAAAAGCAAAACCGGGCCCAGCTCCTGCTTCTGGTCTGGCAGAACGAACCCGATAGCGGTAAGGATGCCGCCTGGAGTAACCTCAGGGCCCTCTACACTGGCACAGGCAGTGCAGAGGCACTCGCCGCACTGGAGATCTGGAAGTCTGACCAGAGCGACGCTAAAAAGGCAGACTATGAGCGCGTGGCCGCCGCCTGCTTTACCGCGCAGACGCAGCGTGAAACCGAAACGGCTCTCGCAAGCGCGCAGACCGAGTATGACCGCGAGGAGCCCTTGTACCGCGCCGCCGAGCAGCGCGCCGCCGCCAGTCTCAGCAGCTACTATGCCACCACCGCCGGGAAAGAGAGCTGGAAGGAAATTTACACCGCTACCGTCTTTGTGGACTTTACCCCGCCAGTGTACAGCGGTTCTCCCATTAAGAAGGCAATCAAATCGGTAGATACCAACCGGAACGGCGCGCTGGTTTACACCCTCACCTCCCCCACCGCCGTCATGAGCACCGCCGAGCTTACCAAGCTGCGCAGCGGCAACAAGCTAAGCGACTGCGTGCTCTATGCCAAGGGCGTCAGCATCTTCATTCCCAAAGGGGTACTCACCCCGGATTTCAATGCCAATCTGCTGGTCATTGATCCCAAGACAGCAGCGGCAGGTAGCGTGGTGGCCTATACCGGCGCTGACGGCAAAGCCCATATTCAGCCCTGGTGCGTCGTCACGCCGGATGGTTACTCCTATGTGGTATCCGGGCTGGGTAAGTATTCCATTATCCAAAACAGCAAAAAATTCGGCGACCTGACCGGCCACTGGAGCCTGGAGAGCAGTCTATTTAATGCCGTGCGTGAGCTTTTCGGCGGTACGGGCAATGATAGTTTCAGTCCCGACCTTACCATGACCCGAGCTATGTTTGCCACCGTGCTCTACCGTCTGGACGGCGAACCGGGCTATCAAAAGACTTCCGCCTTTACCGACCTGACCCAGAACTGGTACATCGACGCCGTCCACTGGGCGGCCGAGCTGGGTATTATGGATGGGTACAGCGCCGCCCGCTTCGGACCGGACGACCAGATCACCCGCGAACAGATGTGCGCGGTCTTTGCCCGCTACCTCACCGCGCGAAGCCTGTCCCTGCCTGCAGAGCCAACCACGCAGACCTTCCCCGACCTTGTTCAAGTGCACGACTGGGCCAGACAGCCGGTGGCCTACTGCGTTTCCTCCGGGTTGATTCAGGGCATCGACGGATCTCTCAAGCCGCTGGACAAGGCAAGCCGTGGCGAGGTGGCAACCCTCTTTACCCGCCTGGTACAAAAGGTAATCGCAATGCTCTGTACCCACGAATAAGCAGCACAGCTAACCAATGTAAATTCAAACGCGTTATAAGAGGTGCCCTATGAAAAAGAATCTGCTCTTTGCTGCCGCGCTGCTCCTCACCCTGGCACTGATTCCCCATCCCCGCGCCTACGCGGGGACGACGGAGGATTTACCTCCCTTCGACGGGTATCTTGTCCGGCTGGAGGAGCCGTCAGCTCCGCTGCCCCAGGGCGTCACCCGGGTGAGCGACGGAATTTGCCGCGCCGACGACGCCGCCGCCCTCGCCGAGCTGGATGCACTGGGCCAGCTCGGCGAGGTGGAGCCCAACTATGTGGTGGAGTGTCTGGACTATACCGATGGCTACACACCCATTCAGTGGAACCTACTTCTTACCAAGACGCAGTCCGCGTGGGAGAAAGGTCTTACCGGCGCGGGAGTGACTGTGGCCGTTATAGATACCGGGCTCTATTTGGCGCATGAGGATTTGCTGGGACTCACCATTGTGGAGCCCTATAATCTGGGCTGGGCAGAGGGCTTCGGTGAGAAGACGGACATAACCGACACCAGAGGGCACGGAACCTTTGTCACCGGTATTTTATCGGCTCGTGTCCAAAATACCCAAGCAGCCGGCACGCCCGTAGTGGATGGAATAGTGCCCGATGTGCGCATTATGCCCATCCGCCTTATCGGCACAGGCTGGACCGCGGGGATGGATAAACTTATCCTAGCGATCCAGTACGCCGCTGACCACGGCGCGGACGTCATCAATCTGAGTGTCGGCATCGGCGTCCGCTCCGAGCTACTTAACGACGTGTGCAAGGCTGCCGCCGACAAGGGAATTCTGCTGATAGCCGCCGCCGGAAACAGCGGTTCCACCGCCTATTATTACCCCGCCTCCTGTGACGGCGTGGTAAGCGTGGGTGCGGTAGCCCCGGCAGAAAGTGGAAGCGTTCTCCACGCCGAATACTCTCAGCGCAACGACAAGGTTGATTTTTGCGGTCCCGGCTCCTACATCACCTCCCTGGGGACGGCAAATACAAGTGCTTACCGAGCCTCGGTAGGCGGTATCAACCTCAAGGGAACCTCCTACTCTACCCCGGTGGTAGCGGCCATGGCCGCCGTCTGCAAGCAGTGGGACAGCGACATCGGGCCCGACGCCTTTGAAGCTCTGCTCCGGGCGGCCAGCCTAGATTTGGGCATGACCGGTCGGGATGACCTTTACGGCTGGGGACTGCCCGATTTCGAGGTACTCCTTCAGGAACTGGAGCGGCCTTATTCCGTTACCTTCCATACCGATGGCGGCACCCTGGCCGAACCGCCATCAAGCTACACCATTCGAGACGACGCACTGACGCTGCCCACCCCCACCAGAGACGGCCACGTCTTTCTGGGTTGGTTCTCAGACCAAACCCGCACCGTGCCCGTCTCGGTCATCCCCGCCGGCAGCTACGGTGACCGCGCCTTTTACGCAGGCTGGCTGAGTGAAAGCGCTCTGGCGGTAAAGAGCCTGACCGTGGCCGGCTGCGCCGCCACATGGGAGGGGAACAGCTTTTCCGTGGAGGTGCCCGCCCAGTACAGCGCCGACAAGCTCGGCTCAGCTGATTTTCTGATCGTTCCGGAGAGCGCCACGGCAACGGCCGGCACCGCCACCCGCACCGAAACGCCAGGTGAATGGCGCTTCTCGGTGGTTACATCAGGGGTGACGCGGTCTTACACGGGCACTGTTACCGTCTCCTCCAACTACGCCCCCGCGCGCATCGGCGAAGATACCGTGCCCATATCAGCCACACCCCCCTCGCTGGACGGTACAAAGCCGGGTACGGCGGGCCTTTGGAATAATGTATCCACCCACTTTTCAGACAAAGACGGCACCCCGCTCGCCTACAAGATTCTGAGTAATAGCGGCGTGGGTACGGCGGTCATGGAAAACGATGTCCTAACCTACACCGCGCTTCCCTCTGAAACGGGGAGCCAGGTGCGTTTAGAAGTTGCCGCCTGGGATGGTCAGTTTCAAAGTTCTGCCGTCACGGTTCTGGTGACGGTGGAACAGCCCGTTGCCAGCAATTCTCTTGTCTCGGCAGTTAACGGTACGGCGGGCATACTCACAGCTCAGCGTGACCCGTACACCCAGAGCACTCACCCCCTTGACCTCACCCTGAATCTCTTTGGAAATGCCGTGCAAAGTGTGGCGCGTACCGCCCAAGAGGGTACCGAAGTCATCCTTGAGCCCGTGCGGGACTATACACTGCTCAACACCGCCGTGGATGGGTGGGACGCCCTTGTAATTACCCCCGCCGAACTGAACACACTAGACGACGGCACGTATATCTACGAGCTGCGCTTTACTGCGGGAAGCCCCGTCTCGGTTACCCTTACAGTGCACAACAGCGCCCCCAAATACCGCGTCTACTTTACGGTGGATGGCTCCACCTTTGCCGAAAGCGTGGAGGTACGGGCGGGTGGTACCGTCACCCTTCCCGCCGACCCGGTTAAGCAGGACCAGACCTTTGCCGGATGGTTCACCGGGCAAAACGGCACCGGCACTCCCCTGACCTCTGCCACTCAAATTACGTCCACAACCATTGTTTACGCCCATTGGACGCCCGCTAACTCCAGCGGTGGCGGCGGCGCTGGCGGCGGTGGTGGCGGCGGCGCTGGCGGCGGTGGTGGCGGCGGCGCTGGCGGCGGTGGTGGCGGCGGCGCTGGTGGCGGCGGTGGTGGCGGTGGCGGAAGCGCTGTCATCCCCCAAGCTCCACCCCCCCTGCATTCCCCCTTCACGGATGTGACGGCGGGCGAGTGGTATTTTGACGGTGTTGCCTTCGTCTGTGCGCGCGGCCTGTTTAAGGGCACCTCCGACACTCAATTTTCTCCGTCTCTTCTCATGAGCCGCGGAATGCTTGCCACCGCACTCTGGCGCCTGGCGGGGAAACCGACTCCCATCAGCCCTGCCCCCTTTTATGACGTGGCCGCCCCCGGCAATTGGTATTACAGTGCGGTGTGCTGGGCGGCAAGCGCCGATGTGGTGGACGGCTTTGACGGGCGATTTGACCCAGACGGTATCCTCACTCGGGAGCAGTTAGTACTGATTCTCTGGCGTTATGCCGGACGCCCATCCCCGGAAGTTCCTCTTAACTTCGCCGCCTTTTCCGACACAGACGCAATTGCCCCCTACGCCCGTGATGCCGTCGCCTGGTCTGTCGGTAAGGGTATTCTTCAAGGCAGCGATGGGGTTCTGTCGCCGGCTGTGGGAGCAACCAGAGCCCAGGTAGCCGTGATGCTCCAGCGTTTTGTTGCCGCAGTCGGGGTCGACCGCTAACCTGCACACAACCGGCACCCCAGACCGACAGTACGATAAGGCGATACATGCTTGTTTATCTTTGCAATATCATTTACACAAGGTGCTGTTTAGAATGTCATATTAATAATACTGCAAAGAAATTTGCCGCAGAGAGTTTGAAATCTTAATTCACCTTTCCAAATAGACCATTTTAATGTTTTTCATATCGGCTTAGAACACAATCTATAAACAAAAATGCCAGAACCGGAACATCCACATTTTTTAAGGAAACGACGGTGTGAATTGGGACATTTCAAAAGAAATGTTCAGAACTCACACCGTCGTTCACTTTATGGGCTTTGACAAATTTTAATACGATGCCGTACCAGAGTCATTACGGCTTCCCGTGCTAACGCGCCATACTTCTTCGGGTCATAAACAGCCGCATCAGCGGAAAGACAATCCCGCACAGCTTCCGTATAGGCCACACGAAGTTCAGTGGCAAAGTTCACCTTGCACACCCCCAGAGAAATGGCACATCGAACGTCCTCATCCGGTACACCGGAGGAACCGTGGAGCACCAGCGGGATACTCACCGCGTCCTTAAGCTGAGCCAAACGGTCAAAGGCCAGCTTTGGTTTCCCCTTATAAAAACCATGTGCTGTGCCGATCGCTACGGCCAGACTGTCGATACCGGTCTCGGCCACAAAACGAATGGCCTCAGCAGGATCTGTATAGCAGTCCTCGCCATCCCTCACTTCCAGCCCGTCCTCCTTACCCCCCAATTTGCCCAGCTCGGCCTCCACGCAGGGTTTGCCCGGCATGGTGGAGGCCATCTCCACCACCTTGCGGGTGAGGGTGATATTTTCCTCCAAGGACAGCTTAGAGCCGTCAATCATCAGCGAGGTGTAGCCGTCCTCCCCCGCCCGACGGCAGAGACCGAAGCTGTCGCCGTGGTCTAAGTGGATGGCCACGGGAACCGCCGACTTCTCAGCCAGCGCCCGCGCCATTGCTGCAAAGAGGGCGGTGTCCGCATACCGAAGGGTACCGGGGGTAGTTTGGAGCATGACAGGTGTGTGCTCGGCCTCGGCCGCGGCGATAACCGCCTGCATCATCTCCATGTTCTCCACATTAAAGGCGCCAACGGCGCAGCCGTGCATACGGGCGTCTAATAACAGCGTTCGACTGTTTACCAAAGGCATATAAAACCACTCTTTCTTGTTTTAAATGTGTCACAAACCGCCTGCAACTAGGAGTGCACCGCCATAGCAACAATGCGTTAACTCCAAAGTCCGTCGCGTTCCATTTTTTTCTTGCCGGCAAAGGCCACAAGGATGCAGATTGTGCTTACCGCGAGCAATGCGCAAATCATCCACAGCACAGGGACATAGCTCTTTACCGCGTCGTAGACAAAGCCATAGCCCGGAAGCACCACAATGCTGGCAAAGGCCATGCCCATTGCAACGGTGGAGTAAATGGCGCTGTACTCCTTCTGCCCGAACACCGCAGTGGTGAGCAGTGGCCCCAGTGTTCCCACAGCGGCAGCCATAAAGCCGAACAGGGTAAAGGCGACGCGGAAAAACAGGGGCTGCTCCCCCAGGAAAATGGCGAGTAGAACAGCTATCATGCCCACTGTCATGGCAAAAACAGCCGTAATTTTAGCGCCAATTTTATCGCTGAGCAGGCCGAATAGGAGAGAACCCACCATGGTGCCAATCATCGCAAAGCCCATTGCCCCGCCGGCGAAGGCGGTATCAAAGCCCATCTGGTCGGCGTACTTGGGTACGTGCTGCAAAAAGGCACTGGACGCGGTGGCAAACAGCAGAAACAAAATCAGCGCGTAAAACGCGGTGGTCTTGCGGGCATCCTTCGCCGTTACACCATGCAGCACAGGGGCAGGGGCATTGTCTGTCAGTTCCTCGACGCCCAGTGGACGAAGTCCTTTTTGCTCAGGCGTCATGCGGATAGCGACCAGCACTGCGGGGATGCCAATCCCCATAACGAGAATGCCCAAAATGACATAGGCGCTGCGCCAACCTTGGCTTGTAATGAGAATGCCGGTCACGGGCTGAAGGACGGCTCCAAAAAGCCCTACTGCGGCCATCGTGATGCCAATTGCCAGACCGTTGTGCTTTTTAAACCAGTTTCCAATCAGGACGGGTCCCGCCATCTGTGTGGTAAAAACCGAGCCGATCGACATGGGGATGGACAGCAGATACCAGCCCCAAATACTGCTCATAAAGCCAAACAGGGCAAAGCTGCCCGCTTGGAAGATTAGCCCCGCTACCAGCAGCAGCCTAATATCGTACTTGGCTATGAGCTTGCCTGCCACGGGCAGGAAGAAAAAGGTTGCTACAGAAGAAATGCTAAAGTAAAGCATAAATTCGCCGGTTCCAAAGCCCAAATCCGCCATGACAGGAACCATAAACAGGCCGCCTGCATTGTTGAGACCGCCACGAGCCAGGCCCATGACCATGCAAATGCCAAGTAAGATGATCCACGCAAAATGAATGCCTGGTTTTTTTCTTTTTTCCATTTACCCCTCCAAGACGGCGTAGAGGTAATCGTCAATGCAGTCCCCCACATGATCGATGAGCAGGTCGGCAGCCCGGTTGGGGAGTATCCCGGCGTGGACGCGCTGGTACTGAACGGGGAGATACTGGCTTAGGAGCGCCAGGGGGATGCCTACCGCGTCCAGATTGTCTAGTAATGTGTGCACCGCTTTCTCTACCTCAGGGTGGCCCAGATAGTACCGTGCCCGGTCGGAAAAGCTAAAGGCCCGGGCATAGCGCTTTTTAGGCATGTCTCCGTGGTAGTACTTAGACCACTGTCCGTCGTTGGAGAGCATGACACGCTCCAGGGTGTCCCGAAAACGGGAGAGCGGGAAATCCCGCATACCGTAAAGCTCCTGCTCGATGCCCTCCAGGGCGAACAGCCCCTCACGAAGCATAAAGGTGAGCGCGGGGCCTACCTTGAGAATGGCAATACCGTCCTCCACCATCTCCCGCAGGGCTTTTCTGGGCTGATAGTCGGTAGAATGGCCCTCAAAGACCAGGCCGGGGTACTGTTTCAGGCAGGCGGTCAAATCCTTGGCCGCAGCACGGTCATACTCGATGACGCTCTCGTCGGCAAACTCTACGCCGGGCTGCGCCACCAGCGCTACCACGCGGTTCCAGGCAACCTCCAGCCCCTTGGCGGCAAAGGCGGTGCGGAAGGTCTCTAAAGCCCCCCGGCAGTCAGCGGGTGAGGTGACGGTGACGCTGTCCTCATTTTCCTGAGCACCGCCGGGAATGGGCACCTCGCTGCCAATGACATAGACCGGGGCGGGGGCATCGGGATGGCCCTTGGCGTAGGTGACGAAAGCCGCCTCCGCCGCCGCGCAGAGCTCCGCCCCACGGCGGGCGATGGTCGCGTCGGGCAGGCGGACACTTTGGTCATCATCAGCCACCCGCATACTGGTATCAATATGTATTTTAGTAAAGCCCGCCAGCACGTAGGATCGCACCAGCTCCTCGGCGTTCGCCATGGCCTCCCGCTCGGGCAGGTTCGTCCAGGTAAGCGGGCCCAAGTGGTCGCCGCCGCAGAGCACCCGCTCCGGGATAACACCCTCCAACTCAGCAAGGCGGCCCAAAAAAGTGCGAAAACCAGCAGGGGTCATGCCGGTATAGCCGCCGTTTTGGTTTACTTGGTTGGCGGTGGCCTCCACCAGTACCGCCGTGTCGTTGGCCTTTGCCCGCCGCAGGGCGGCTCGAATGACGTATTCGTTGGCGCTGCAACAGGAGTAGATGCCCTTTTCCCGGGCGGTCGCGCGATTTTGGAGCAGCTTAAAAATTGGATTATCCATGGATTGGGTTCCTCCATTTTATTTGGGTAGTTCAGAGGGGGAGCGCCCGGCGGAAAGC